>CAZNUF010000010.1:2631-11906 GCA_964576125.1 uncultured Ruminococcus sp.
ACAAAGGATGGTTTTTATGGTAACAAGAGAAGACGTTGAAAACATTGCGTTGCTTTCAAAGCTTTTTGTTCCCGAGGAGGAGCTTGACAGCCTGACGCAGTCAATGCAGGAAATTATAGATTTTGCCGACGAAATCAACAAAGCCCCCGCAAGCGACGAGGCTTTTGACAATATCAACAATCTGTCAAACGTGTTCCGTGAGGACGAGGTTGTTGAGTCGTTCAGCAGCGAGGAAATTCTGAAAAATGCTCCCGAACAGGCAGAAAATCATTTCCTTGTGAGAAACAGAGAGTAAGGCGGTGTTTTAAAAATGGGTACAATTGCAAAAATCCACGAGATGCTGACTTCAAAGCAGTGCTCCTGCACCGAGCTTACAAAGAGCTATCTCGACGAAATAGAAAAGTCAAACGGCGAGCTTAACGCATACGTCAATGTTACGGGCGACGAGGCTTTAAAGACAGCCGAAAAGGTTGATAAGAAAATCGCATCGGGTGAGGAAATCGGACTGCTTGAGGGTGTTCCGATGACCTTGAAGGACAACCTTTCAACAAAGGGTATTGAAACGACCTGCTGTTCAAAGATTCTGACAGGCTATAAGCCGATTTACAACGCAACCGTATGGGATATTCTTCAGTCGCAGAACGCAGTTATGCTCGGTAAGACAAATATGGACGAGTTTGCTATGGGCTCTTCGTGCGAAACCTCGTACTTCGGCGGTGCGACAAATCCGTTTAATACAAAGCACGTTTCGGGCGGCTCCTCGGGCGGCGTTGCAAGTGCAGTCGGCGCAAATATTGCGGCTTACGGTCTTGGCTCCGATACGGGCGGCTCAATCCGTCAGCCTGCATCTTTCTGCGGAATTGTCGGCTTAAAGCCAACCTACGGCTCGGTTTCACGTTACGGACTTGTTGCTTACGCAAGCTCGCTTGACCAGATTGGACCGATTACAAAGAGCGTTGAGGACGCTTCAATCGTCTTTGATGCAATTTCAAAATATGATGATAAGGACTCTACCTCAAAGGGATTCAGCGGCGATACCTATTCAACGCTAAACAACGACATAAAGGGAATGAAAATCGGCATCGCAAGAGAATACCTTGACGGTGTGCGTGACGACGTAAAAGAGGCTGTTCTCAATGCGGCTGAGGTTTACAAGTCGCTCGGTGCAGAGATTGTTTACTTTGATTTGCCTGCACTCAAGTTTGCTCTTCCCGTTTACTATATCATCGCCTGTGCAGAGGCTTCTTCAAACCTCGGTCGCTATGACGGTATCCGCTACGGCTACAAGACAGAGCACTACAACGGCACTCACGATATGATTTGCCGCACACGCTCCGAGGGCTTCGGCGAGGAAGTTAAGCGCAGAATACTGCTCGGAACATACGTGCTTTCGGCAGGCTACTACGACGCTTACTACAAAAAGGCGCAGAATTTGAGGGGAACAATCGTTAAGGCATTCAACGACGCATTTACTCATTGTGACGTTATCCTTGCGCCGACTGTTCCTATGACTGCTTTTGAAATGGGACGTGCGGTTTCTGACCCGATTGAAACATATCTTACCGACATTTGCACCGTTCCCGTAAATATCGCTGGCTTACCGGGCGTTTCTGTTCCCTGCGGTTTCAACGCAAAGGGTATGCCGATTGGTATGCAGCTTATCGGCAAGAGCTTTGGCGAGGCTGAAATTTTAAATGCCGCTTATAAATATCAGCAGGCGGCCGGAGAAAACTTTAAGGATACAAAGTGGGGTGTTAAGCTGTGAAATACGAATTAGTTGCGGGTTTTGAAACCCATATTGAGCTTGCTACAAAGACAAAGATTTTCTGCGGCTGTACAACGCAGTTCGGCGGTGAGCCTAACACACATTGCTGTCCCGTTTGTATCGGACTTCCCGGTACACTTCCAAAGCTTAACCGTCAGGTTGTGCGCTACGGAATTATGGCAGGTCTTGCCACACACGGCGAGATTGCCGAAATCTCAAAGATGGACAGAAAAAATTACTGCTATCCCGACCTTTCAAAGGCTTATCAGATTAGTCAGCTCTACGCTCCGCTTACAATCGGCGGTTATGTTGAGCTTTCAAGCGGAAAGAAAATCAGACTGCACCACATTCACATTGAGGAGGACGCAGGAAAGCTGATTCATCAGCACGGCGACACCTATGTTGACTACAACCGTGGCGGCGTTCCGCTTATTGAAATCGTTTCCGAGCCTGACATCCGTTCAATTGACGAGGCGAGGGAGTATGTTGAAAAGCTCCAGCAGGTTATGAGATATATCGGCATTTCCGACTGCAAAATGCAGGAGGGTTCAATGCGCTGTGACGTTAACATTTCGGTTCGTCCTGTCGGCAGTGAAAAGCTCGGCACACGTACCGAAATCAAGAATATGAACTCAATCAACAACATCTGCAAGGCTATGGAATACGAGTTTGAACGTCAGGTTGACTTGATTGAAAGCGGCGGTCAGGTTGTACAGGAAACTCTGCGCTATGATGATGCGACAAACACAACCTCGTCTATGAGAAGTAAGGAGGACGCTCACGACTACCGTTATTTCCGTGACCCAGACCTTGTGACAATTCACGTTACAAAGGAAGAGGTTGAGGAGATTAAGGCATCGCTTCCCGAGCTTCCGACAGAGAAGTGCAAGCGTTATGTTGACGAGCTTGGAATACCCGAAAAGGACGCACAGCTCCTTACAAAATACAGAAACATCAGCGAATATTTTGACAAGGCTTGTGATGGCGTCAAGTCGCCAAAGACTGTTTCAAACTTCATTATCGGTCAGATTTTCAGCAGAGTTGAAACCGAGGCTGACAAGGAAGTATTTGATGTTGCGGTAAGTCCCGAGCAGTTGAACGAGCTTGTAAAGCTGCTTGACAGCGGTAAAATCCGCAACAATCTTGCTAAGGCTACACTTGAAAAAATGCTTGACAGCGGCAAGGGTGCGCTTGAATTTATCAGCGAGAGCGATATGGGCGGACTTGACGAGAATGCAATGCTTGAGCTTTGCAAACAGGCTGTTGAGAGCAACGCAAAGGCTGTTGAGGACTACAAAAACGGCAAGGAAAAGGCAATCAAGGCGCTTGTCGGATTTGTTATGAAGAACAGCAGAGGAAAGGCTGACGCCGCAGCTGCCGAGGCAAAAATCAAAGAGCTTATCGGTTAAGGTGCAAGACTATGAAAAACAATTTGCGAGCAGTATCGGTTGTAATGCTTATCAGCCTGATTTTTTCGGGGTCACTGCTTTATTACAAATTATCCGACGTAATTATTCCGTCGTGGTCGCAGGAGGGCGTTGACCTCTATGTCTATGTACTCGTATTTGTAATTATGGTTTCGATGATTCTGAAATTCATTACGGGAATGTTCGGCTTTACGGCGTTTACAAAAGGTACAACAGAAAAAGAAAAGCAGAAAAAGCTGAAAGCTTCGGGCAAGCTTGCCGTACCGATTGCGGCTTGCGGACTTCTGTGTCTGTTTATCAAACTGTTCTACGCCGACCAATTTCTTGTAATTGATGTTTTTGATATTGCGCTCGATATTCTTTTAGGCTTTATGTTTATTCTCTGCTCAATGTTTGTACGTGCAGGCAGAGAGTGACGAGTGTTCTCAATTTGTTATCATACGGTGTGATACACCGACAAAAATAGAATTTTTTTATTATATAAAATCAGCACCGCATATTCGGAACATTTCCGTATATGCGGTGCTGTTGTTATTTTATTAATTTAATAATGCTGTTTTCTTTTCAATCAGTCAAGCCCTGCGCTTATTCTCTGAATTATTGTTGCATCCTGAATTGAAACTTTTCCATCGCCGTCAACGTCGGCAAGGGCAATTTGTTTGTCTGTGAGAGTAACAAGTGACGCAAGGTATTTCTGAATTTCGGTTGCGTCAGCTACGTTTACACTGCCGTCAAGGTTTACATCGCCTAATTTATTTTCAATCAGCCTTAAGATAAAGCTGCTGCCGTTGAAGATGATTGTAACGTCAAGGTCCTCGCTCGGCGTAATCGTAGCGTTATTGTGTGCGCTCTCGTAGCTTATATATTTTGCGGTTGTTTCGTCGTTTAAGTCGGCAGTATAGTAATTTGTTCCGTTTTCGTTGAAGATTTTGAACGTGTATTCGGTGTCTTTTAAAAGCTTTACGTCGATTGTGTAGCTTCCGTTTTCAGCCTTTGTAAGCATATATTCCTTTGCACCCCAGCCTCCAAAGCCGAAACCTGTGAGGTAATAGTTATCGTCGGGAACTTCGAATATGTTGTTAATTGTCTTTGTCATCCACTTTTCACGTCCCACAAGCCAGTCGTACATATAATCTATCTGTCCGTTAAGGTCACTCGAATAATTTCTGCCGAGTGATTCGTAGTACGGGAACCACTGGAATTTCCACATATAGTAGTTGAAATTGGAAGCGATCGGAGAAATATTTCTGTATTCCTCAACGCTCTTAAGTCTTGTTCCTTTAGCGGTTGCTTTGCCCTTGAGCACTGCAATTGCAGGGATAAAGTCATCATTCCACAGTCTTTTTACAACATCTTCAAAGGTTTCGCCGTTTGCTGTTGTGCCCTCAACGCTGAAGCCCTGACCGAGGATATTTGTCATCGTTGTTTCGTCATACTGTGCTGTTTTGATTGCCCAGCCCTCGGTGTAGGCGGTGTTCGTTGCGTTCTGCCTTGTGCAGGTAACATTGCCGAGTCCGCTGTCGCAGTCCCATATCGGGTCTGCTATAAATTTACCGTCAGCGGCCACATATGTAAAGTAACAGCTTGTCATACCGCCGTCGCAGTTCTTTGAAAACTCCTGTAAGAGGTATGCTCTTGCAAAGGAGTCAACGTCGCAGATTGCTTCGAGGTCAGCCATATTACCCGAATACAGAGCGTCCTCGAGCTGTTGGTATTTGCCCTTTATAAAGTTATACTGTGCGTTCAGCATTTCGTCAACACCGTCATAACCCTCAAGGTCGGGTGACTTGCAGACTACGTGAATTCCTCTGTCGCTTTCAAAATAAACGTCGCCTGCGTAGTTCCAGATGTCAACCTCAATGAGGAAGTTGAAGTTTTCGGTCAGCGTGTCTGACTCGTCTTTGAGTGAAACGAGAGAGTTTTTGCCAAGCTCAACCTTCTGGGTAATCTGATATGCACCCTTGTAAACGCCGTTGATGTATAAATCAACGCTTCTTGAATCTGACGAGTAGAGAGAGCCTACCTCGTCGGCAAAATCATACATTATTCTGTTGCGCAGGAGCGTTCCGTCCTTTGCGTTTGCAAAGAGCGAGAACTTCTTGCTTGAAATTCCGCCTATGCTTGTCTTGCTGTCAAAGTTGATGTTGAATGGCTTTTTGGGTTCTCCCCACGTGGAGTTTCCTCTGCCCTTAATCTTTTTAAGAGTAGTGTCGTTTATGCCACTGTCGTCAATAATCGAGCACTGTGCACCGCTTACGGCGTTTTCCTTGTTGGCGGTGATGAATGAATAGAAGTCGGTATTAACCGTATTTCCCTTGCTGTCGGTGTAAACGCCTGTTGTGTCGTTTATATAGAGCGATACCTCGCTGTCGGATTTGTAAAATTCAACGTATGCCGAGGTTGAAGAATTTTCAACCAGTACAGTAGTTCTTTCGCCGATAGTGTAGCTTACGATTGCAGAAGTGTTCGGCTTGATTTCAACGCCGTTGATGATTACGCTGTTGTCAAAGGAATTGTAAAGCTCAACTTCGCTGTCGCTTGCAGTGGGTGGCAGGAAGAAGTAGCGAACTCCGATTGAGGAATTAGGTCCCCACAAGGATTCCCACTCCTGCCAAGCCTGAGTACTTGCTGAGTTTGACTGAGCGTGAGCGTAAAGACTGCCCGACTTTGCAAAATAGGGAACGGCGGTTGACTCAACTGTGTTTGTAGTAGTGTTGATTTTTTTATACACAAAAGTTTTTTTCGTATTTCCAAGGGAATTTTCAGAATAAACATTGATTGTGTATTCCTTTGGTGAATCGGTATCGCTGCCGAGGGTGAATTCAGCCGTGTCGGTAAAATTCACACGTTCGGAATCGTTGATTGTGTAGTAAGAGGATTCGCCTGATGGAGAAGATATTTTGATGTTCAGCGTGTCTTTAAATTCACAGCCGCTTACTATATTGCTCGAAATTTTCGGTGCACTTCTGTAAAACGACCATTCCTTTGCTGCACTGTCGTATATGTATCCGTCGCCGGGGAGGATTAAATCGTCGGTCTGGTTGCCATTACCGTAGCCGCCGTTGCCGAAGATGATGTTGACGGCATCATTTTTTATGGAATATGACCAGACGTTGTTGCCAATATTATCCATTTTTTCTCCGGGCCAGGCGGAATTATGATTCCCGTTGTTATCCCAGAGAAAACAGTAAACCTCATTCCAGCCAACATTGTTATTGAAGTAAACGGTTTTGTACTCCTCTGCCGATACAGTAAAATCTGCAAATGCAAAGCAGGAAATAGCCATTAAAACCGAAAGCACTATGCTGACTGCCGATTTTGCTTTTTTCAACATAAAAATTCACTCCTAAAAATTTTTATTTTTTATTTAATCATATCATAATTGTAAATGGTATTCAATAATTATCGGATGATAAGAAAAAATTTAGTGACTTAGTATAATTAATATATAAAATTTTTGTTGATTATTATTCGGAGATTTGCTGCCACAGATAAATCGGCTGTAAACTTATAACAGTCAAGTCGTTCCCTACATTTTTTCATTACAAACAAAAACTCGGATTTAGCCGTTAAAGCGGTTAAATCCGAGCTTAATTATTATATTAATCTATAATCAGTTTAATTCGTCAACAACCTTCTGGATTGCTTCAAGAGCGTCATCGGGAAGCTTGTCGTAGCCGTCTTTTTCTGTTGCGAATGCCTTGATTTCGTTTAAACGGTCATTCATACGAGCCTTGAGCTGTGCTACGTAATCTGCATCGTTCATATCGGGAACAAAGCCTTCCCAATCCATAATCTCGATGTCGGAGAACGGTCCCCATTTCTTAAATTCAGCCTTGCCCTCTACGATAGCTTCGAGGATACCGAGTGTGTCCTTAGGCTGAACCTTCTTGCCCATAAAGTCGCCTGTGTTTACGATGTAGCAGTCAACATTCTTTTCCTCAACGAGCTTCTTGAACTTTGAGTAGTCGTTAGCAAGAGGATAAGTTCTGAACGGGTTTGCGTAGGGAACAACAACGAGCTTGTTGGGGTCAACGCCGGGAGCAAGTCTTTCGGCAGAGGATCTCTTTGTTGCGAGTGTTGCGCCCATTACGGAAGCAAGAGATGCACCCTTGAGCTTTACAACGGGAGGAATTGTGGGATCCTTCATAATCCAGAAGATAGCGTTAACGGGCTCTTCAATCTTGTCAACACGGTTGGGTGACCAGAGCTTTGACTTGATAGCTCTGCCGTTGCCGTTTCTGATGTCCTCTGTTACGAGCTGAACCTTGCCGTCCTCGTCAAGAGTAGCAGAGCAGTTCTGAACTGTAAGGAGGTACTTGTTGTCGGGGCAGCCTGTGGGATAGTCGGCTGTCTTGTCAAAGTATGACGGTTCAATTGCGATTGATGCGCAAGTATCTGTGTTGATGATAAATGCGTCGTCGTGGAGAACCTTGATTTCATACTTGCCGCCGTGCTTTGCGTGAGTAAGAGTTGACTTACCCGAGCCTGAAAGGCCGTATACGGAAGCAACGTATCTTCTGCCGTCGGGAAGGAGATATTCCTTCTGACCGCCGTGGCAGGAAGCGTAGCCGTTACGGTTGGCAATTGCCCATACCATTGTAAGTGTGCCCTTCTTGTGCTCGCCGAAGTATCTCATACCGAGGATACAAGCGCAGTTTGTTTCTGTGTTGAAGTAGCAGAGTGTTTTCTTTGCGGGGTCGCTGAGGCAGTCAAAGCTTACGCCGGGGTGCTCAACGGGAGTCCACTGGGGATCGGAGAAGATGTAGATGTCGGGCTCTTTGCCGTCGCCTACGGGCTTTGAGTTCTTGTACATCTTAACGTACTCGTCTGACATATACTGGAAGTTGAGCATCCAGGAGTACATAATATTTTCTTCACCCTCGGGAATGAGGAGGTGTACCTTAACCATAAATTCAGGGTCAAGACCTGCAAAGCAGGTTGCGTGATACATTTTCTTGTAACGTGCGCTGTAGATAGCGTCCATAGCTACCTTGTCAAGAGCTTCGCAGTCAACGCCGGGCTCGCCTGCAATGCGGCGTGCAGCGGCATATCTGCCTGTGATTGCGCCGTCGTTGAAAAGAAGAACCTTTGCGTCCTTGTCAAGACCGAATTCCTCGCCTCTGTAAACGGGCATATCGGTAACGATTGTACCGGGTGAATTCTTTGCAAGGTTGTATGCTTCCTTAAGTGTGTTTACGGGTACAACATTGTTGCCGTAGAATGCAGCTTCAATGATTGACCTTGTTTTTGAGAAACCGGGCTTGCCTTTGCCGATTTCATTCAAAGGATAATAAGCTTTTGTTGACATAAAATCTACTCCTTATCTAATCTTTTATAATGTATAGTATCACATTTTCAAGATACAACTGCATTATAACACTTGTATATTATTTTTTCAAGCTAAAATGCAATTATTCTTTTTAAAAATTGCAAAAATTTCTTCCGTAAATTTCTATATGCTCAAACTAAACATATATTTGCATTTTTTTGACCTTTTTTCTTGCATTTTGCAAATGGATTTTACTTTTATTAGTGATATAATGAAAAGTATGGCTGAAAATCACCCGTAAAATGGACATTGATTAGCTTTTGTGCATTATTTGTTCATAGATTAGCTCAGATTTCCGATTTGACGAATTTGCTTTAAAGTGATAAAATATGGTTAATTAATATGTGAGGTACAACGTGATGGGTAAAAAAGCGGTTTCCTTATTAATATGTGTTTTATCATTGGCGTTTATGCTTTTCGGCTGCGGCGAAAATAAAAACTCGGAGATTGTCGGCGAGTGGGTTCCCACAACGGCAACGCTTAACGGCTCAACTATTAAGTATGACGAGCTTGGAATTGAAAAGGATAAGTTCGGTTTTGTCTTTACGGACGACGGCAAGTGCACTGCCACGCTTGCAGGAATAAATGACGAAAGCTCGTACACATTTAACGGAACGTCGGTTGATATTCAGATAAACGGCGAGGATTATAAGCTTGATTACGAAAGGGGCAACCTCACTTTGTCGCTGAATTACGGCGGAGAATACACGTCGTTTACATTTACAAAGGCGAGATAAATTAATTCGGAATT
>CAZNUF010000011.1:0-11587 GCA_964576125.1 uncultured Ruminococcus sp.
GACGGCAATGTTTATAACATAAACGCTGACCTTGCAGCGGCACAGATTGCCGCAAAGCTCGGTGCAAAAAAGCTTATTCTGATGACCGATATAAGAGGACTTCTGCGTGACGTAAACGACGACGACTCGCTCATTTCCGTTGTAAACGTCAGCGAGGTTCCTATGCTCAAGCGTGACGGCATAATCAAGGGCGGTATGATTCCGAAAATAGACTGCTGCGTTGAGGCTGTCAGAAACGGCGTAAACCGTGCGCATATCATTGACGGCAGACTTGAACATTCAATCCTGCTCGAGCTGTTTAGCGACGAAGGTATCGGAACAATGTTTTATTAATTAACAAAATAATTTTTATGGGGTAAAAATGGTTATTCGAGAAATGACAATTGAAGATTATGACGAAGTTTACGCAATGTGGCAGACCACCTCAAAGCGTGCGCTGTCAAAGGCTGACGAACGAGGTCAGATGGAGCGTTATCTTCAGCATAATAAGGGTATGAGTCAGGTAGCCGTAATTGGCGGAAAAATCGTCGGAACGGTGCTTGCCGGTCACGACGGCAGACGTGGATTTATTCACCATATGGCGGTACTTCCCGAGTACAGGCGCAAAAGAATCGGACACACCCTTGCCGAAAAGGCTATTGAGATGATAAAGTCACAGGGAATCGATAAAACGCATATCTTCTGCTATCAGAACAACGAAACAGGTCAGAGCTTCTGGCGTGATTTCGGATTTTCAAAGCGTGAGGACGTGTTTGTGTACTCGTTTGACAATGATAAAATAGGGGAATGATATTTCATTACGCCCTTTCGTAGGGACACGGCGTGCCGTGTCCGCAGCGAATATAAAATTTTTGTGAATTTATGAAGTTTACCTAAAGGAATGATACTTTTGAATACAAAGGAAAAAGACTTAAAATACATAATGCATACCTACGGCAGGTATGACGTTGCCCTCAAAAGCGGCAAGGGCGCAGTTGCCTATGATGAAAACGGCAAAAAATACATTGACGTTTCCTCGGGTATCGGCGTAAACAGCCTTGGTTACTGCAACGAAGGCTGGGTTGAGGCTGTAACAAATCAGGCCGGCACAATTCAGCATATGTCAAACTACTTTTACAGCGAGCAATCAAGCAACCTTGCCGAAAAGCTCTGCACCCTTACGGGACTTTCAAAGGTTTGCTTTGGCAACAGCGGCGCAGAGGCTAACGAGTGCGCAATCAAAATTGCACGTAAATACAGCTTTGACAAGTACGGCGAGGACAGAAACGGCATTATAACGCTGAAAAATTCCTTTCACGGCAGAACGGTGACGACACTTTCCGCAACAGGACAGGACGTTTTCCACAACTACTTTTTTCCGTTCACCGAGGGCTTTTCATATGTTGAAGCAGGCGATATGAACGCCCTTAAAAACGCCGTAAATAAGAATACCTGCGCAGTTATGCTGGAGCTTATTCAGGGCGAAGGCGGCGTGAATATCCTCGATAAGGGCTACGTTCAGTCACTCGTAAAATTCTGCAACAAAAACGATATTCTCGTAATCGTTGATGAGGTTCAGACGGGAGTCGGCAGAACAGGAAAGCTGTTCGCCTTTGAGAATTACGAAATTCTGCCCGACCTTGTGACTGTTGCAAAGGGACTCGGCGGAGGACTTCCCATAGGTCTTTGTATGTGCGGCGAAAAGCTCAAGGACGTTATGTCGCCATCAACTCACGGCACAACCTTCGGCGCAAATCCAGTTGTTTGCGCAGGGGCAAATTACGTGATTGATACGATAACTGCCGACGGCTTCCTTGACGAGGTCAACAAAAAGGGCGCATACATTGAAGAAAAGATTTCAAAGTTTGAAAACGTCAAAAACGTCCGCAGAATGGGACTTATGATAGGCATTGAGATTGAAAGCGGCAACGCTCACGACATCGCCGTTAAGTGCGTTGAAAACGGACTGCTCATCATCACCGCAAAGGATTTATTAAGAATGTTGCCTCCGCTTGTTATAACTTATGACGAAATCGACGAGGCACTGAAAATACTCGAAACCACATTAAAGGAGAATGATTGAAATGAAGCATTTACTTAAACTTGAGGATTGGTCAACAGAAGAAATCATCAACACTTTAAACCTTGCCGACCAGCTCAAATATGAGCAGAAGCACGGCATTGAGCATAAATACTTAAAGGGCAAAACGCTCGGTATGATTTTCGAAAAGTCAAGCACACGTACACGTGTTTCGTTCGAGGTTGGTATGACTCAGCTCGGCGGCTATCCGCTTTTCCTCTCGTCAAACGATTTGCAGATTGGCAGAGGCGAGCCTGTTGAGGACACCGCAAGAGTGCTTTCACGTTTTCTTGACGGAATTATGATTCGTACCTTTGAGCAGAGCGAGGTTGAGGCTCTTGCAGAGTACGGCTCAATCCCGATTATCAACGGTCTTACCGACTACTGCCACCCCTGTCAGGTGCTTGCCGACCTTATGACAATCCGTGAGTTCAAAGGCAAGCTCGAGGGACTTAAGATGTGCTTTATCGGCGACGGCAACAATATGATGAATTCGCTTATCGTAGGCGCATTGAGTACGGGAATGAGCTTTTCAGCAGCTTGCCCCGAGGGCTATATGCCGCCCGAGCATATCATTGAGTTCGGCAAAAAGTACGGCAAGGATAAGTTTGAAATCGTAACCGACCCGATTGAAGCTGCAAAGAACGCTGACGTTGTTTACACAGACGTGTGGGCATCAATGGGGCAGGAAGAGGAAAAGAAAATCCGTGAAGCCGCATTTGCAGGCTATCAGGTCAACAAGGAGCTTATGGCTGTTACAAACGAGGAGTGTATGGTGCTCCATTGTCTGCCTGCTCACCGTGGCGAGGAAATTACAGCAGATGTGTTTGAGGAACACGCAAACGAGATTTTCGAAGAGGCTGAAAACAGACTTCACGCACAAAAGGCAGTTCTTGTTGAATGTATGGCTGACGAAAAGCCCGAGCACTGATTTTAGTTTTATAAACACACAAGGGCGGCTTTCGCAGTCGCCCTTGAAAAAACAAAAAAATTTAAAAAAAGTGTTGACAAACACAGAAGTATGTAGTATAATATCAATTGTTCTTGAGAGATAAGCTCTTAAAAAGTTGGTGTTGATGACGCTGAGGGTCCACCTGTTCCCATACCGAACACAGAAGTTAAGCTCAGTGGTGCCGAAAATACTTGGCTGGTGACGGCCCGGGAAAATAGGGAGATGCCAACACATAAAAGTGTCCACCCAACAGGGTGGGCGTTTTTTTATGCCTTAAATACCTTAAATATAAACTATAATTTGGTGGTGCGTTTTTTCAATAACGTAGGGAACGACCCCCGTGTCGTTCCTAACTGAAATACATCTAACTTATGTAGGAACGACACAGGGGTCGTTCCCTACAATTATAAAAGTTGCGTGTTGAGGCACTCGACAAATTCTCGGCTAACGGAGTTACTATGGAAAACATATTCAATAACCTTACAAGCGTATGGACCCACCTTAAAACCGATAGCAAGCCTGTTGTTCTCTACGGAATGGGTGACGGTGCTGACAAGGTGCTCAAAGCATTTGAACAATTTGGCATAAAGGCAAGTGCAGTTATGGCGAGTGACGATTTTGTGCGTGGTCAGAGCTTTCACGGCTTTAAGGTCAAAAAGCTGTCCGAGGTTGAGGCAGAGTACGGCGATTTCAACATTGCCCTCTGCTTTGCAAGTCAGCTTACAGACGTGATGAACACAATAAAATCTGTTGCCGAAAAGCACACAACGCTTGTGCCGAGCGTTCCTGTTTTCGGTGATAATCTGTTTGACGACAATTTCATAGCCGAAAACAGAGAGAATATTGAAACAGCCTACAGTCTGCTTGAAGATGAGCTTTCAAAAAAAGTGTATGAAAACGTCCTGAAATTTTATTATACGGGCGAGATTTCGCTCCTTGATGAAATCACTACCGATAAGGACGAGGCTTTCAATAATATTTTAAGGCTCGGCGACAACGAGGTTTACGTCGATTTGGGCGCATACAACGGCGATACGATTGACGAATTTCTGCACTACTGCGGCGGCAGTTACAGAAAAATCATAGCCTTTGAGCCAAATTCAAAGAACTTTGCAAAATTGCAGGCGCATTGTGAAAATCTTAAAAACATCGACTTGTGGCAGCTTGGCGCATACAACCGCAACACAATTCTGACCTTCAACAACAAGGCAGGGCGTAACAGCGCAATTGCCGAAACGGGAACTCAAACAAGGGTTGCCTGCGTTGACTCAATCCTCTGCGGAATGGCGGCCGGTTACGTAAAAGCAGACGTTGAGGGTGCGGATTTTGAAACTCTGCTGGGAATGAAAAACACGCTGCAAAATTTCAAGCCGAAGCTGAATTTCGCAGCGTATCATAGATTTGAAGATATTTTCAGGTTGCCGATTCTGATAAAACGGCTCAATCCCGAATATAAAATTTATCTGCGCCACCACCCGTACATTCCTGCGTGGGACACAAACCTTTATTGCGTTTAGTGCTTGCCCGAGCCGTATTCGCTTAAAATATCGTCGATTTCAGCGTCGGTAGCACTGATAGGCTTGTCGATGTCCGACACATACTTATCGTAATCAAAATCATCGTTGTCACCATATGACTGCGATGATTCATTTTTTTCTCTTTTTTCACGCTCAATTTCGTCACGTCTTTTTGCCTCAAGCATAAGAGCCTCTGCCTCAGCCTTTTCCTCAGCCTCTTTTTTACGGCGTTTGTCGCCCAGAGCAATATCGCCGACGAAAAGACCGAAAATTCCTGCAACAAGGTAAACAGCAAGAAGAATGATGTTGGGAAGATTGAATCCGCCGTAATAGATGAGCATACTCGGAATGTATGCAATCGGCGCAATCAGAGCGAACAGAAAGTCAAGACCGTATTTTGAGCAGTAAATTGCGGAGCTTGCAATAGCCGTTCCGGGGAAGATAAAGTAAAATGCGATGGAAACAAAGTTAGACATTGCAGGATTTCTGAATAAAAGCGGCGTAATAAGGAAAATAGCAAAAATAGTGACCGCAAAAGGCAAGTATTTTTTAATCATACCGTTCATAATTTTCCTCCGAAAAAATATTTTATCACAAACAGTATTATACATTATATTATTAAAAATTGCAACATTAATATAAATAAGGAGCAAAGCGACCGTTTAATGTAAATTGTTAATTAAAAATGCTTGACATTTAAAAATCTTGGTGCTATAATGCAATTAGTTAATTAGACAATTATCTAAATAACTAATAATCAAAAGGAGGCTTTTTCAATGGGTGATGTATGGAAAGCTCTGGCTGACCCGACCAGACGAAAGATTCTTTCCTTGCTTAAAAAGCAGGATATGAACGCAGGCGAAATTGCCGCCGAGTTTAATATGACAAAGCCGTCAATAAGCAATCACCTGAACATTCTGAAACAGGCAGACCTTGTTGATGCGGAAAAGCAGGGGCAGAACGTAGTTTATTCACTCAAAACGAGCGTGCTTGAGGACATACTCGGTATGCTTTCGGCTCTCACGAAAAGAGGAGAAGATTAGTATGAAAAAATTTGCATTTTTGATTTTATCATTAATCAACGCCGCATTAACGGCAGTTTATGTTGCGCTTTCACCGCTTGATATTGTGCCTATGCACTATAATATCAACGGCGTGGCAGACAGCTATTCGTCAAAGTGGTTTGTAATGTTTATGCCCTGCATTTTAATCGTGCTGGGAATAATCTATCTGATTTATTCAATCGTAGCGGAAAAATATGAAAAACTGCTGAAAAATCAGAAGTATGTCGGCAGAATAGTGCTTGGTTTATTCCTGTTTTTCATTATTCTTTTCTGGTATATGACAATAATCTGCATAAGCGGAGCAACCGAAATGGGAAATGCTTTTGAATATATTTTAGCGGCGGCAGTAGGTGCGCTTATGCTGTTCATCAGCAATATACTCCCGAAAATCAAGCAAAACAGCTCGCTCGGAATTAGGATTCCGGCAACGCTGTCAAGTGAAAAGGTGTGGAAGAAAACACACAAGCTCGGCGGTTATCTTGGTGTAATTTCAGGCGCAGTTATGGTTATTCTCGCAATTGTCGGAATGATTTTCAGGCTCAACGGTATGGCTGTACTTTTAGGCGGACTCGGCTTGTTCCTCGTTGTCGCCTGTATAATTCCTTGCATATACGCATCAGTCCTTTATTCAAAAGAGAAAAAGGCGAATGTGCATTGTGATTAAAAGAAATGACGTAAAATAGAAAAAGGGACTGTCACAAATTCTACTCATTTGCGACAGTCCCATAATTTTTAATCTAAATTAAAAGTTACGATTAACCTAATTCAGCGAAATATTTGATTGTTCTAACCATCTGGCTTGTGTATGAGTTCTCGTTGTCATACCAAGAAACAACCTGTACCTCATAGAGGTCGTCAGCAATCTTTGAAACCATTGTCTGTGTAGCATCAAAGAGTGAGCCGTACTTCATACCGATAACGTCTGAAGAAACAATGGGATCCTCGTTGTAGCCGAATGACTCTGAAGCAGCAGCCTTCATAGCAGCGTTGATGCCTTCAACTGTAACGTCTGTGCCCTTAACAACAGCTGTGAGGATTGTTGTTGAACCTGTGGGAACGGGTACACGCTGAGCTGAACCGATGAGCTTGCCGTTGAGCTCGGGAATTACAAGACCGATAGCCTTTGCAGCGCCTGTTGAGTTAGGAACGATGTTAGCAGCGCCTGCTCTTGCTCTTCTGAGGTCGCCCTTTCTGTGAGGACCGTCAAGAATCATCTGGTCGCCTGTGTAAGCGTGGATTGTTGACATAATACCGCTCTGGATTTCAGCATACTTGTTAAGAGTATCAGCCATGGGAGCGAGGCAGTTTGTTGTGCAGGAAGCAGCAGAAATGATTGTGTCGTCTGCTGTAAGAGTCTTTTCGTTTACGCTGTAAACGATTGTCTTAAGGTCGTTGCCTGCGGGAGCAGAAATAACAACCTTCTTTGCGCCTGCGTCAATGTGAGCCTGGCTCTTTGCCTTTGAGCAGTAGAAGCCTGTGCACTCAAGAACAACGTCTACGCCGAGTTCGCCCCAGGGAAGCTCAGCAGCGTTGGGCTTTGCGTAAATTGTGATTTCCTTACCGTCAACGATGATTGAACCTTCGCCTGCTTCTACAGTGTGAAGACCATCACCGATTCTGCCGCAGTAACCGCCCTGTGCTGTGTCATACTTAAGAAGGTTAGCGAGCATTTTGGGATCTGTAAGATCGTTGATAGCTACTACTTCGTAACCTTCAGCGCCGAACATCTGTCTGAAAGCAAGACGTCCGATACGGCCGAAGCCGTTAATTGCAACTTTAACTGACATAAAAAATTCCTCCTAAATATTTAAGGTAGTTTTATTATATTACATTTTTTTCATTTCTTCAATAGGTTTGATAAAGATTTAACGAAAAAATTTTTTGATTTTTACAAAATATGTAAAAATCACGATTTTATCGGCTGTTTTTGGTTGATTATTTTTTATCCCTTGACAAAATGACAAGATTTTTTACGTTTACGCAATTATTTATCTGCAAAAACACAACACTTATTCTTGACAATTGAAAATAATTATTATAGAATTAGTATAGAATTCCGTAATTGCGGATTTCTGCAAGAAACAACGATTGTTATGTTTTTTGCAATTTTTTTAATCAGACTCTTTACAGAGCCGTTTTTATAGATATTTTTTATTAATTATATCAACATTTTTGTTTTTACGCTTTAGGCGATAGTAGGACGAATCTGAAACGCAATTTTGCTTTTTGGAAAACTTGTAATTAATTTGAAGAGGAAAATATTGACTGTTATTCCGTATTAAGGTAATATTTCGTTTTGTTTTGATTACACCTTCAATACGCCCTGAATTTAAAAAGTATGATGTAAAATTGAATATCTGATTAACGGCACCTTAAAGGTTTTGTGATTGGGAATTAAATTTTGAAACGAAAAATCAGACTAAGGAGGTGTCCGAAATGCAGTTATGGATTGCCATTATCTGCATAGTTGCTGCGGTGTTAATCGGCGGAGCAGTCGGTGTTTTTCTCGGCATTACTATCAGAAAAAACACTGCTGAAAAGGAAATCGGCAGTGCTGAAGAAGAAGCAAGAAAAATCGTTGCCGACGCTATAAAAGCTGCCGAAGCCAAGAAAAAGGAAGTAGTCCTTGAGGGTAAGGACGAGGTTCATCGCTTCAGAACCGAAAGCGAAAAGGAGCTTGCCGACAGGCGCAAGGAGGTTCAGCGTCAGGAACGCCGCATTCAGCAGAAGGAAGAAACTCTCGACCGAAAGCTCGACCATATGGAGCAGAAGGAAGAGAAGGTAAGCAAAAAACTCAAAGAAGCAGAGGCAAAGCTTGAGGAGGTTGAAACCCTCAAGAAAAGCCAGTTTGAAATGCTTGAAAAAATTTCGGGTTACACGGCTGAACAGGCAAAGAGCTATTTGCTTTCACAGCTTGAAAACGAGCTTGCTCACGAAAAATCGGTTAAGATTATGGAGTACACCGAGCAGCTCAAGGATGAAGCCGACGACAAGGCGAGAAACATCATCTCGCTTGCTATTCAGCGACTTGCCGCAGAACAGGTTGCCGAGGCTACAATTTCTGTTGTTCCGCTCCCTAACGATGAGATGAAAGGCCGTATTATCGGACGTGAGGGCAGAAACATCAGAGCCATTGAAACACTTACGGGCGTTGATTTGATTATCGACGATACACCCGAGGCAATCACGCTTTCGTGCTTTGAGCCGGTAAGACGTGAGGTTGCCAGAATCGCACTTGAAAGACTTATTTCCGACGGACGTATTCATCCGGCGAGAATTGAAGAAACAGTTGAAAAGGCAAGACGTGAGGTTGACGCCACAATCAAGCACGAGGGCGAAAGAGCCGTTCTTGAGGCGGGCGTTCACAATGTTCATCCCGAGCTTGTCAAGCTGCTCGGCAGACTTCGCTACCGTACAAGCTACGGTCAGAATGTGCTTAATCACTCTCTCGAGGTTTCCTACCTTGCAGGAATGATGGCAAGCGAGCTTGGTCTTGATCCGACAATTGCAAGACGTGCCGGCTTGCTCCACGATATAGGCAAGTCAATCGACCACGAGGTTGAGGGTACGCACATTCAGATAGGCGTTGACCTTGCGAGAAAGTACAAGGAAAGCGACGCTGTTATCCACGCTATCCACGCCCACCATGGTGACGTTGAGGCAAAGACAATAGTAGCCTGTCTTGTTCAGGCTGCCGACGCACTTTCGGCTGCACGTCCCGGTGCAAGACGTGAAAATGTAGAAAACTACATCAAACGTCTGCAGATGCTTGAAGAGGTTGCTTCTTCGTTTGACGGAGTTGAGCGCACCTTTGCTATTCAGGCGGGCAGAGAGGTTCGTGTAATGGTTAAGCCCGAGATAGTAAACGACGAGCGTATGATTCCGCTTGCAAGAGAAATCTGCAAGAAGATTGAGGAAGAACTTGAATATCCCGGACAGATTAAGGTTAATATCATCCGAGAGAACAGGGCAACCGATTACGCAAAATAACGCCGACAAAAACCGGTTTTCGGTTAACATATTTAAAATTTAAGCTGACATCGCATATTTCTTGCGGTGTCAGCTTTTTTGTCGGCGTAGTCCTATGATTGTAGAGGAAAAATTTGACGTTATCTATCGGACAGCCACACAGGGCTGCCCCTACAGTGTAATATCGGCTGTATTACTTATGTCCTGCTACATACTTCTGAATTGCAGTTGCGTCCTTAACGGTGATTTCGCCGTCGAAGTCAACATCTCCCGAAATAAACTCTTCGTCGGGATTTACAATCCTGACCGTTTCACTGCATACACCGAAAATTTCCTTGCTATAGCTCTTGTCAAGAAAATCTGCCGCCGCCTTTGCCGAAACGTAATATGTATAGCAGTCGTTCCGGTTCAGGTCATTATCTGTATATTTCAGCGTTTCTGCGCTTACGTCTGCAATTTTTTCGAGCTGTTCGGAGCCAACGGACTTTCTGTAAACCGAGTAGCCGTTTACAGCGTACGGAGCTTTATTCCATAAAATATCAACAGCCTTTTCACCCTCAATTTGTTTTGATTATATCTATAAATAAGCTGAAATTATATGTTCGGTGCGTGAGGTAAACGGTATATCATACAATTCTGTCTTTTATGACCAGTTGCCCGATTTGTTGCTTGTTGCGGTGAAGGTTGAGCCGTTGATTTCGGTTTCCCACGAGTTCCACACAGCACCGTTTGAGGGGTTAAGTCTTTTTATTACAACAGACGATACCGTATCGGGAACCTCTGCAACCCACACGTTTCCTGCTTTTACCATTGAATAGGAAATGCCCGAGTATTCGTCGTACAGCTCAAACACTGCTTTGTCGTTTGCAAGCCACTGCTGTGGAGTGCCGTCTTTAAGCGTGATTGTCTTAAACACTGTAATCGGAGCGGTGAAAATCTGTGCCTCGGGAATTTCAGAGCCTTTCGGCACTGCAATATAATGCGAGGTGTACATCTGTATTTCTGTGCAGTCCTGAATATTTATTACTCCGTTTGCGTCTGCGTCAGCCGAAATAAGCTGTGTGCTCGGAATATCCGTTACCTCTGCCAGATGTTTCTGAATCAGTGTTGCGTCCTTTATCGTTACTTCTCCGTCACCGTCTACATCTCCGCTTTTGTATTTGTGCGCATAGGCACAGACTTCCTTTGCAGGCATTATGCCGTCAAAGTCCTCCTCCGAAAATTCCCAGTCGGTGCTGATGTAATCATTGCGGTAGTAGCGTTCGGGGTTTTCAACTCTGTCGCCCTTGCAGTAATACTTAACGCTGACAAGCTCGTCGTCAAGATAATACTTGAGTGCATAGCGTTCCTTTTCAAAGTACAGCTTGGGAACATCTCCGTCGCTTAATACCCACACGTTATCTCCAAGCTCGGGAGAGCTGTCGGTTGAAGAATATTTATTCAGATTGTAGTTTGCGGCAACCGTCTTTGAATCTGAATATTCAAAACCTATAATATCCGTAAACGTGTATGCGCCCGATTGTGTGCAAAGCTCATTGTAGCCGTTAATCGGAGCGTTGTCGGCATCGTAATAGCAGTTTTTAAGCTCGCACCATGCGTTGTTGTCATAGGTTGTCTTAAGACTTCCGATAAGCTTACCTGCTTCCATTTGCTCGTTGCTGAAGTTCAGTAAAATCCTGTCATAAGCAAAGCAGTTTCTGATTTCCATATTGCCGCCGTTTGAAACGACTCTGCCTGCAAGACCGCCTGCAATGCTGTCCCATAATGAATATACATAACAGCCGTTGGAATAGCAGTTTGACATCACCGTTCGGTTTGTTGCCTTGTTGCTTTCAAACTGACCCGCAATTCCGCCTGAAATTCCGTTTGCGATTATTGCCGAGTCGATTACACAGCACGCCTGAATTTTGTGCTCGCTGTCGGAAGTGTTTTCAAACTTTCCTGCAACTGCTCCTGCAAAGCCCTTTTCGGGAGACCGCCGAAAAGTTTGTGTAAAAGTGAATAATAGACTTCCTTTCAAGCAATA
>CAZNUF010000012.1:0-1229 GCA_964576125.1 uncultured Ruminococcus sp.
ATCCGATTTTTCCACTCGATTTGCGAGCCGAGGCACTCGGCTAAATTATAGTTTAGCTAAATGGGATAACCTAATAAAATAATAGAGCAGGTGAAATATGTCCTACGGACTTACACCGTATGATAAAAAACGCTACCGTGAATCCAAACGGCGCAGACGTCAGGCGGCAAAAGCCGAAAAAACAGGCAGAATACTTCCGCTTTCCACAGCAAAACGGCGACTTATTATAGCAATAGCAGTCGTTATTCTTGTTGCAGGATTGTCAGTCGGTGGTTACTTTGCCTACAACGCTTTTGCCGATAAGGGTGATACAAAATCGGAGCAACAGCTTGAACAGGAACAGAGTGAGGAGCTTTTGCGTGTGGTAAACACCGCCAATCCTCTTTCTTCCGATTATCTGCCAAGGCTGAAAAGCTACGGAAATTTTAAGATTAATTCTCTTGCGGAAAATAATCTTCAGAATTTCTGCAACAATGCAAAGGAGTCGGGCGTTGAATTAAGGCTTGTTTCGGCTTACGTTTCATTTGACGAGCAGGAAAAGCTGTATAATGAAAAGCTCTCCGAGTTTCTCGCAAATCCCGATTATACCGAAGTGAGAGCGCAGGCGGCGGCACAAAAGCTTGTGCCAAAGGGCGGATGCAGTGAAGCGCAGACAGGACTTCTTTTAGGCTTTGACTCGTCTGACGAAAAAACCTCGGCATTCATTGAGCGTGAATGCATCAACTTTGGTTTTGTTCAGCGGTACCCGAAGGATAAGGAAGATGTAACCAAAATGAGCGAAAGCAAAACGCTCTATCGTTATGTCGGAATTGATAATGCAAAGAAGATGCGTTCATTCAATATGTCCCTTGAGGAATACGCTGAATATGTTTCTTTGCAAAAAAATCAGGAATAAATTTAAAAAACACTTGCAATTTGTAAAGTTATGTAGTATAATAACTCTGTTAATTGTGCAAAGACAGGTAGGTGAAAATAATGAAAGAGAATATCCATCCTAAGTATGAGCAGACAACAATTACTTGTGCTTGCGGTAATGTTATTGAAACAGGTTCAACAAAGAAGGACATTCGTGTTGAAGTTTGTTCAAAATGTCACCCCTTCTTCACAGGAAAGCAGAAATTAGTTGATACAGGCGGACGTGTTGACAGATTCAAAAAGCGTTTCGGCATGGATAAATAATTTTTATGTAATTGTTAAGACGGCGCTTCGGCGTCGTCTTATTTGCTTTA
>CAZNUF010000012.1:1329-3533 GCA_964576125.1 uncultured Ruminococcus sp.
AATAATTTTTATGTAATTGTTAAGACGGCGCTTCGGCGTCGTCTTATTTGCTTTAATTACTTTTTATGAGGTATCATAATGGCTAAGGACTACAAAACTGTTCAGAATGAAGCTCATTCCGAGTTTACGGAAAAGCGTTCACGCTTTATCGGCTACTGCAAGCCTGTTACAACCGAGCAGGAGGCTGTAGACTTTATCAACTCAAAACGCAGTGAGCACTGGAACGCAACGCATAACGTGTACGCCTATTCTTTGCGAGAGGGCAACATAAAACGCTACAGCGACGACGGTGAGCCTTCGGGTACGGCAGGAATGCCCGTGCTTGACGTAATCACGAAAAATGAAATATACGATGTCTGCATTGTCGTAACACGCTACTTCGGCGGTGTTCTGCTCGGTACAGGCGGACTTGTGAGAGCATATTCGCAGGGAGCAAAGGTTGCACTTGAAGCAGGAAACGTCGTAATGATGCAGAACTGTCTTATGTGTGAGGCTCGGTGCAGCTACAATCAGTACGGCAAGGTTTCTTCGCTGATTATGGAAATCGGAGCGGTGATTGACGATACCGTCTATGAAGCGGATGTGCTAATAAAGTTTCACATAAAGCCCGAATACCTCGACAAACTCAATAAACAGCTTGCAGACGCTACCTCGGGCGAAATTCAGGCTGTTTCGGACAGTGAAAAGTATTTTATGACGTATACCGAAAAATAAGGAAAAAAATGTTGACAACACATTTTCTTTGTGGTATATTATATAAGCCGCATATTGTGGGTTATAAGTGAGATTCTCCACCCATGGATAGCGAGTCTAATGTAAAGGATGGTACTAAAATGTACGCAGTTATTCAGACAGGCGGTAAGCAGTACAAGGTAACAAACGACGAAGTTATCTTTGTTGAAAAGCTTAACGCTGAAGCAGCTGACACAGTAACATTCGACGTTGTAGCCGTTGGCACAGACGACGGTCTTAAGGTTGGCACTCCTTTTGTTGAGGGTGCAAAGGTTACTGCTGAAGTATTAAAGAATGGTAAGGGCAAGAAAATCAGAGTTGCTACTTACAAGCCCAAAAAAGGCGAGAAGAGAACAATGGGTCACAGACAGCCTTACACACAGGTTAAGATTACTTCAATTGAAGCCTGAGTATGATTACGGTAACTTTTAACTGTTCGGATAATTTAATTTGCGGTTTTACAATATCAGGTCATTCGGGATTTTCCGAAGAGGGCAGTGATATTGTATGTGCGGCAGTCAGCTCTGCGGCATATATGACGGCAAACACAATTACCGAAATTCTGCATATTGACGCAGACGTTACCGAAAATGACGGATTTATGAGATTAAGTCTGTCAAAGGGTGAGGCCGAAAAATCAGCCGTTGTTTTAGACGGTCTAAGGCTTCATTTAACTGCTCTTTCGGAGCAATACACAAAGTATATTAAAGTTAAAATTTCGGAGGTGTAAGGTAATGCTTAAAATAAACATTCAGTTATTCGCTCACAAAAAAGGTATGGGTTCTACAAAGAACGGCCGTGACAGTGAATCAAAGCGTCTTGGTGTTAAGCGTGCAGACGGACAGAAGGTTCTCGCAGGCAACATCCTCGTAAAGCAGAGAGGCACACATATTCATCCCGGTGAAAATGTAGGCATCGGCTCTGACGACACACTGTTTGCAAAAATTGACGGTGTTGTAAGATTTGAGCGTGTTGGCAAAGACAGAAAGCGTGCAAGCGTTTACCCTGTTGAGCAGTAAGCATAAATCGTTTGAGGGTGGATTTTATCCACCCTTTTTGTTTATACTATAATTATATTAATGTTTGTTTTTCAGACGTAGGGACACGGCGTGCCGTGTTCGAAGTGTTAATCAAACTTGACCGGTTAATCCATAGTTATGGAGGAAAATAATTCTCTCCGTAGGGAACGACCCCTGTGTCGTTCCTAATGGAAATTCAACTAACTTATGCAGGAGCAACACAGGGGTTGTTCCCTACAATTTAAAACGGAGTACATTTTATGTTTGTAGATACAGCGAAAATAAAAATTAAAGCAGGCGACGGCGGTGACGGAGCAGTTTCATTCCACCGTGAAAAATACGTAGCCGCAGGCGGTCCCGACGGCGGTGACGGCGGCAGAGGCGGAAATATTGTTTTCCAAGCCGACTCAAACCTTTCAACGCTTGCAGATTTCAGATATAAGCGCAAATACT
>CAZNUF010000012.1:3633-11543 GCA_964576125.1 uncultured Ruminococcus sp.
GTTTCACAGGCAAAGCCCGAGATTGCAAACTACCACTTCACTACAATAACTCCCGTTCTCGGCGTTGTGTCAATGGGTGAGGGCAGTTCGTTTGTAATGGCTGACATTCCCGGACTTATCGAGGGCGCATGGCAGGGCACAGGACTCGGTCATCAGTTTTTGCGCCACGTTGAGCGTTGCAGAATGCTCGTTCATATTGTTGACGTTTCGGGCAGTGAGGGCAGAAATCCGATTGAGGACTTTGAAACAATAAATGCGGAGCTTGAAAAGTTCAATCCCGAGCTTGCACAAAGACCTATGATTGTAGCTGGCAACAAGTGTGATATGGCGACAGATGAGCAGATTGAAGAATTTAAAAATTACGTTGAGTCAAAGGGCTATGACTTTTTCCCGATTATGGCGGCAATCCGCTATGACGTTGACCCGATGCTCAAAAAAATTCAGGAAATGCTTTCAAAGCTTCCGCCGATTGTTCACTACGAGGCAGAGCCTGCACCTGTTGTCAACGTGGAAGATTTTGACGACCACAGCGTTACAATCAAGAATGTAAACGGTATTTACACCGTTGAGGCTGACTGGCTGTTGCAGGTTATGAAGGGCATTAACTTTGACGATTACGAAAGCCTTAACTACTTCCAGAAGGTGCTTATCAACGGCGGAGTAATTGACGCTCTGCGTGAAAAGGGTTGTAACGACGGCGATACAGTTTCAATTTATGACGTTGAATTTGACTTTATGGATTAATTCTCTTTAAGAAATATTCGGGTAGATTATGGAAAATTTTACGGTATCACATACAAAAACAGATGAAATTTCACCGCTTACGCTTGCGTTTGTGGGTGACGGAGTGTACGATTTGCTTGTCAGGGAGTACCTTGTGCGTAAGGCAAACCGTCCTGTCGGCGAGCTTAACAAAATCAAGGTTTCGCTTGTAAACTGCAAAAGTCAGGCTGAATTTGCAAAGCAGATAATGCCGTCCTTAACAGAAAAGGAGCTTTCGGTTTACAAGCGTGGAAGGAACGCCGCACCCAAATGCACACCCAAAAATGGCAGTGTAGCCGATTATCACAGTGCAACAGGTCTTGAAGCGCTGTTCGGCTATCTCCACTTAAACGGCGAAAAGGACAGAATTGATGAGCTTTTTAATTTGATCGTACATATTTCGGAATAGAAGTGATATAATGAAAAAATCAGAATTGAAATTTCACAAGCCGACCTTGAGCTCCGTAAGAACAGCGGTAGTCGATTACCTCATAATTGCCGTCGGTGCAGTATTGTACGCACTCTCGGTAGTCGTTTTCACTTCGCCCAACAACATCGCTCCCGGAGGACTAACCGGTATTGCAACAATGCTCAACTTTATGTTCTCGCTACCGATAGGAACGCTTATTTTCCTGATGAACATTCCGCTTTTTATCTGGGGAGCAGTTGAAAACGGTTTGAATTTTCTGACAAAAACTATTATCGGCACAGCGTTTGTTTCCGTTGCAATTGACGCATTAACGCCGTTTGTACCTGTTTATACGGGCGATACACTCCTTGCCGCAATCTTCGGCGGAATCTTAAACGGAATCGGACTCGGGTTTATCTTCTACCGTGGCGGTTCAACAGGCGGAACGGACATAATTGCACTGAATATCCACAAGCATATGCCGTATATTTCAACGGGAAATATCATAATGATTGCGGATTTTGCAATTCTTATAATGGTGTTCTTTGTGTACAACAGCGTTGAGAGCGTGCTGTACGCAATTATCGCAATTTTCGTGAGCATTAAGGTAATAGACACAATCTCCTACGGTACGTCACGAGGAAACGGCAAGCTTATGTTCATCATAACGAACAAGTATGACGAGGTGAGCAAAGCGATTATGAACGACCTCGAAAGGGGAGTAACGCTCCTTGACGGCGAGGGTGCGTACAGCGGAGAGAAAAAGCGTGTAATAATGTGCGCAGTACGCCCACAGCAGGTTTACCGAATACAGAACGGCGTAAAAGCAATTGATGAAAACGCATTTATAATTGTCACCACCGCAGGCACAATCCGAGGAAAAGGCTTTGCAAAAAAAGAATAAAAGTTTATATATGAAAACAGGCTGTTTCACACAAACGAAACAGCCTTGATTTTTGCTCTTTATTTGTCGGAATTTTTGTCCTCTTTAAACACCCACTGCCTTTGCACGGTATAGTTTACCGTCCACAACAGTAAATCGACAATCGCCTTTGTAAGTGTGACGGGAATGGGTATGAACGACAACAGCGAAACGATAACCGTACTGGCGCACATTATGCAGAAAAACAGAATGAAAAATCTGAGTGCCTGTTTTCTTGCCTTGCCGTCGTTTTTGAAAATCACACGCCTGTTGATAAAAAAGTTTATCGCACCCGATACCATTCTTGCAAGCAATGTTGCAAGTGCAACATTCCACATAAAGCTTGAAGGAAGAAGATATGCAAAAATTGTAAACAGCGTGAGGTCAATAAGCGTACAGCCGATTGACGACGTTGCAAATCTAAGCGGCGTTTTGTAAATCAGATACGTGTCCTTAATTAGTCTGTAATTGCTCTTCTGACCGCCCGAACAGTCGGCTGTGATATTTACGTTGTAAAACGGAATTTTCCTGTCGGCACAGCGTGTAAGGAAGTTCATTTCGTAGTCGAACCTGTCGCCGCTTGTTTCCATAGCAACTTCATAGAGCGAAAAGGGAATCCCACGCAGTCCCGTCTGTGTGTCCTTACAGCTTGTTCCTGTAATGACCTTGAAGTAAATTGAAGAAATCCTGTGGCCGAGCCTTACGGCAAACGGTGCTTTTGATTTCTTCATATTCCGCCTGCCAAGCACAAGCGAATCGGGACGAAGCTCAAGCGCACGGCTTATTTTCATAATATCCTCTGCCTTGTGCTGTCCGTCAGCATCGGCAGTTATAAAGCCGCTTGTGTTGTACAGCTTATCGTGGGCAAATTTCAGCCCTGCACGAATGCTTGCACCCTTGCCGCAGTTACCGCCTAAATTGACAATGTGACAGCCGATGCTTTTAAGCTCGTTAAAAAACTCTGAATTCGGATTGCAGCCGTCATTTACAATGACAATATTCCATACACCAAGCTCGCTTAACTCACTGCAAAGTTCAATTGTACGTCTGTTTTCGCAATATAAAGGAATAATTACGGCGTGATTCATAATCAGTTACCTGCTTTAATATATAATCAACATTATTATACACCATAAATTAATCTAAAACAATATATCCCGATTTAAATTATAAAAAGCTATGTAATTTGAAAATAATATGTTTAAAAATGCTAAAAACTATTTAAAACGCAGGATTTTTATGTTATAATAAATGTTAATAATCAATATTACATTAAAAATTTATTTTGTATTTGAAAGACGGTGATTTTTTGTTTAAAAGAATAATGACCTCTGCGTTGTCTGCATTGCTTTTAGCAGGCTCGCTGTCTGCTTTTGCAGGCTGTTCACAGCAAGGCTCGGGAAATTCTGCCGAGTCTGTTGACTTCAAGACTGCCGATAAGGTAGCCGATGGCGCAATTCTTCAGGCTTTCTGCTGGAATTTCAACACAATAAAGGAGTCAATGTCCGACATTGCGGCGGCTGGATTTTCTGCTGTTCAGACTTCGCCAATCAACGAATGTCTTGTCGGCGAGGACGGCGGAATGGAGCTTTACGGCAACGGCAAGTGGTATTACCACTATCAGCCGACCGATTTTAAAATCGGAAACTATCAGCTCGGCACTCGTGACGAATTCAAGGCCATGTGTGATGAAGCCGAAAAATACGGCGTCAAGGTTATTGTTGATATTATTGCAAACCACACTACACCCGAAACCGACAAGGTAAGCGAGGACTTAATAAAGGCAGGCGGCGGAAGTCTTGAAACGCTCTACCACAAGGGCAACGCCAATGACATAAAAGATTACGGCGACCGCCTTGAATGTACTACATACAAAATGGGAGGACTTCCCGACATCAACACCGAAAGACCCTCATTTCAGGATTATTTTCTTGATTTTATCAATGATGCAATAGCCTGCGGTGCAGACGGGTTCCGTTATGACACTGCAAAGCATATTGGCTTGCCCGACGACCCGAAAGAGGACGACGGCTTTAAAAATAATTTCTGGGAAAGAGCATTGACGGAAATGGATAATGCCGATAATATGTTTGTTTACGGCGAGGTGCTTCAGGGCAATAACGACAGATTAGCCGACTACATTAAAGAAATCGGCAGAACAACCTCAAGCACATACGGCGGTAAAATCCGTTCAGCCGTAACTGGCAATATGATTGACACAAGTGCAGTTACCGATTACTGGCTCGGCGACGCTCCTCTTAATATGGTAACGTGGGTTGAATCGCACGATAACTACATCAACGACGGCACATGGAATCAGCTTACAAACGATCAGGTTATCCTCGGCTGGTCAATTATCACAGCCCGTAAGGACGGCACGCCGCTGTTCTTTTCACGTCCCTATGACTGCACTCCGACAAACGAGTGGGGTATGAACAGAATCGGCACACAGGGCGACGATATGTACAAGGACAAGAGAGTTTCAGCCGTAAACTTCTTCCGTACCGCAATGATTGGTGAGGAAGAAAATCTTGTAAATCCCGATCTTGACTCAACTGTACTTATGATTGAAAGAGGGAAAAAGGGACTTGTAATTGTCAATACCAGTGACGAGGTTAAGGTTGACTTTGAAACAAATCTTGCAGACGGAACATACGTTGACCGAGTTGACGAAAAGACCGAGTATGTTGTAAAGAACGGCAAGATTACCTGTGAAACACCCATTCCCGAAAATTCCGTTGTAGTTCTCTACAACGAGGACTACACAAATTACGCCGAGTGTGCAAACGTAGGCGTTGCAGAGGGTACGGAGTTTACGTTTGACGGCGACTCAACAGAGGTTACTCTTACTCTTGAAAACGGCAAGAATGCTACATATTCCCTTAACGGAGGTGACGCTGTTCCCTTTGAAAACGGCGACAAGGTTAAGGTGAAAGCAGGAAAAGACGGAAAAGTCGGCGTGCTTGAGCTTCGTGCAGAAAACGAGCAGGGCGTAAAGACTTACGAAAGAGCAGAGTTTACCTACAAAAAGAATTACGAAATCAAGAAGGGCACAAAGGTTTACTTTGAAAAGCCCGACAGCGATAAATGGGGCGACGAGCTTTACGCCTATGTTTATGACGACATCGGCAACGAAAATGATATGTGGCCCGGTCTTGAAATGAAAAAGGAATCCGACGGAAAGTACAGCTACACGTTTGAATTGAGCTGGGAAACACCGTACATCATCTTCAATGACGGCGATGCATCGGACAGCGTTCAGTATCCCGAAGGACAGGGACTTGTTGTAGAGCCCGACAAAACCTACACAGTTGAATAACGGCTGCAGCCGAAAAAATATTATGCAAAAATTTTAACGGAGGACTCAGATGAGTGATTTAAAAAATGTAAAAATGGAAGGCAGTAAGGTTCCTGCCGAGCAGATAAAAAACCCCGAGGTCATCAGCGCAATTGAAAAAATGCAGGCTGACGGCACTAAAGAGAACATTGACGCAATGATTGACGAGGTTGTCAAGGCAAAGTTTATCCTGCCTGCAAGGGTTACTCCTACAAGACAGGCAAAGACGCAGAACGGCAGAACTGTTATGGAGCAGGCAACTCAGGTTCAGTTCAGACTTCTTGAAAATGCTAATAAAGAAAAATTCTTCGGCGTTTTCACAGACACAGACGAGCTTTACAAGTGGCAGGACACACAGTCGTCAAACAAGGTTGTAACCGACTTTGACAGCCTTGCACAGATGGTAATGGATCCCAACGCAGGCGTTCTCGGCTTTGTAATCAACCCGTTCGGCAAGAGCGTAACCTTCCCGAAAAATATGGTAATTTCCATTAAGCAGCAGAAGGATTTTATGAACAGCAAGGCTAACAACATTGAGCCGGGAACTCCCATTCAGCTCGGTGAGCCGAAGAAATACCCGATTGACCTTATGGCGGCGCTGATTAATCATTTCAGCACAGAGCCGTTTGTAAATGCGGCTTACCTTCGAATGATGGAGCAGAACGGTCAGAAGAGCTACCTGATTGTTGTTGACTTTGTCGGTAATATGGAAGAAACGTTTGATGCAATCAGCGAGGTTGCACAGCCGTTCCTCGACGACGAAATCCAGCTTTCAATGATGCCGTACTCAATGGAATTTGGCAGATCGGCAGTAAACAACGTTGAGCCGTTCTACCGCAAGGGAAACTAAAATCTGATTAAATACTATATTATAAAATAAGCTGTACGTTAATTAAAGCGTACAGCTTATTTTATTGATAATTATTAAATACTTATTGTAATACGATAAATAATTGTTGACAAACAGATTGTTTGATGATATGATAAAGACAAAGGAAAATATTAGGAGGTCTTATTATGACGCAAAAATCCTTATCAAACCGTATGAAACTTATTATTGTATTGCTCGGACTCTGCGGTGTTGCACTCTTCGGTATAGCAGTTCCCGTAATCGGACTTGATTTAGTTGACTCATATCCCGAATTTTCGTACTGCTTTCTGCCGTGGCTGATTTTCATTCTGATTATGGCTGTGCCGTGCTATGCCGTACTCGTGATTGCCTGGAAAATTGCAACAAGCATAGGAAATGATAATTCTTTTACAGAACTAAATTCAAAACGCCTTAAATACGTTTCGTTACTCTCGCTCGTTACATCAATTTATCTTTTTGTCGGAACAACAGTATTTTTGCTGTTGTCAATGTGTCACTTTTCAATGTTCCTCGGTGCTTGCCTTGTATCATTTGTCGGTATAGCAATTTCGGTTGCATCGGCAGTGCTTTCGTATCTTGTAAAAAAAGCCGCCGCTTTGCAGGAACAAAGCGATTTGACAATATGAGGTGAGAGTATGGAAGGACAGATAATTTTTAACATTGACGTAATGCTTGCAAAACGCAAAATGAGCGTTACCGAGCTTTCAAACCGTGTGGGAATCACACTTGCGAACATTTCAATACTGAAAAACGGCAAAGCAAAGGCAGTTAAAATCAGCACACTTTTAAAACTCTGCGATGCCCTTGACTGCCAACCGGGAGATTTGCTTGAATACCGAAAGGGTGAGTAAAGTGACTAAAAAATCACACAAAGTCCTGATTGCTATATCAATTATTATTCTGCTGATAGGTGAAGTTGTATGTATTTTCGTAGTTTTGCCAAATGGCTGTGCTTCAGTACTCGACTTTATGTTTGGTGCAAAGTACGATAAAACCGATGATTCTCTGAATTTATACGGCAGGGATTTCGGAAGATTTGAGTATTCAAACAAAATTCAGATTCATATAGGTTTTGATGAATATGATGAGGTAATTCTCTGTGACAGTACAGAGCTTACCGCTGATGACGAATTTTTCTATGGCGGCTATACAATTCTGGAAGGTGACATCACAAAGTATGCTTGGAACGATTATAAGCTGTATATTTATCTTGACGGAATTTTCTACGAGTTTGACTTAAACGCTTACGAGCCGCCTGCACTTGACGAAAACGGAAACCTTCGCTATCAGCCGAATGAATATACAAAGGAAGAATTTGAAAACGCTTTTCCCGATAATAGACACGATTGGGATTGGTACTCAGGTCAATAGATGAGGTGAAAGCAATGAAGAAAATAATATGTTTATTGCTATGTGCATTGTCAATATTCTTCTGTTCAGCTTGTAGCTTAAGCGGCAATGCAAAAAGAATCTCTGTGGAAGAAACCGAAGAACATTTCAATGAATATGTTGCTGATATTGATGAATGTATAAGACTTAACGAAATAGAGGATTATGATACATATGACCATTCTTTTTCAAATACCGTTGGGAATATATATTTGCATTT
>CAZNUF010000013.1:0-11523 GCA_964576125.1 uncultured Ruminococcus sp.
CCGCAATTCCGCATTCCGAATTACGCATTCCGCATTAAAAATTATAGTTTATCTCACAAAACAATCTAAAAAATCTTAATTGTATAAATTCATTGCTCTATCTGTTTTGCCCTCGATAATCAGCTCAACAGCCTTTGCCGCGTTGTCAAACATCGTACCGAGCGTTTTGAATTCATCATCGGTGAATTTTGACAGCACCCAGTCTGCTAAATCCCAGTGCGGATTCGGTTTTGCGCCAATGCCGATTTTGATTCTCGGGAAGTTTTCACTGCCGCTTAAGTAAATTATACTGCGCATGCCTTTCTGACCGCCGTCACTGCCCTTTGAGCGTATGCGCATTTTGCCCACGTCAAGCGATATGTCGTCAAAAATGACAATCACCTTTTCGGGCGGAATCTTGTAGAAGTTCATCGCCTCAACAACTGCCTGACCGCTGTTGTTCATATACGTTGTCGGTTTCATCAGCATAACCCTTGCACCGCCGATTGTGCAGTCGCCGACAAAGCTTTTGTACTTGATTTTGGTTACCTTGCAGTTGTACTTTTCTGCTATGTAATCAAGTGCAAGCCAGCCTGTGTTGTGGCGTGTGTTTTCGTATTTCCTGTCGGGATTTCCCAGCCCGACAACGAGGTATTCAATTGAGTTTGAAAATTTATTTTTTCCGAACATATTTTTACTCCTGTGTCCTCGAACTAAAATAAGCGGGTATTTTCCAACCCGCTTGTTTTATTTTATAAAATTATTGTATTCCGAAATAACGGAAATTTCAGTCGAAATCTGCCGAATGTTTAAAATTATCAGCCGAATGCGGCAGTAAACGGCTTGTCGTTGTAAATTCTTGCAATAGCCTCTGCAAATGTGGGAGCTACGGGAAGAATTGTGAACTTGTCAATCATCTTTTCCTGCGGAACGGGGATTGTGTCGAGAAGAACAACCTCTTTGAGAGCACTGTTCTTGATTCTCTCAATTGCAGGACCTGAAAGAACTGCGTGAGTTGCGCAAGCGTAAACCTCGGTTGCACCGCCCTTTTCAACAATTGCGTTAGCGGCGTTGCAGAGTGTGCCTGCCGTATCAATCATATCGTCAACGAGGATAACCTTCTTGCCTCTTGCGTCACCGATGATGTTCATAACCTCACAAACGTTCGGCTTGGGTCTGCGCTTGTCAATAATTGCAAGACCTGTGCCGATTTTAGCGGCGAAGTTTCTCGAACGTGTAACGGAACCGAGGTCGGGAGAAACTACAATGTAATCGTCAGGATTGCCGCCGATTTTCTCTCTCATATGGTTTGCAAGGAGAGTTGCGCCCTGAAGGTGGTCAACGGGAATGTTGAAAAAGCCCTGAATCTGATTAGCGTGCAAATCCATCGTGAGCACACGGTCAGCGCCTGCGCTTGTGATGATGTCAGCGCAAAGCTTTGCCGAAATCGGATCTCTTGCCTTAGCTTTTCTGTCCTGTCTTGCATAGCCGAAGTAGGGCATAACAGCTGTAATTCTTGCAGCAGAAGCACGTTTCATAGCGTCAATCATAATGAGCATTTCCATAAGATTGTCGTTTACGGGAGTGCAGGTTGACTGTACAATAAAGCAGTCGCTGCCGCGAACAGACTCGTGAAGCGAAACAGCAATTTCGCCGTCGGAGAACTGTGTGCAGTCGCTTTTGCCGAGCGGCAGACCAAGACAGCCTGCAATACCCTGAGCTACGTCAACATTTGAACTGCCGGTGAAAATTTTGATGTCCTTACCGTGAAAATTCATTGTAATAACTCCTTTGCATATATTTTGCGAATTATTTATGATAAATGAATGATTAACAAATTAACAGGAATAACCCCTTGCTTTTGCAATTTCGTTAAGCTCCTCAAGCTGGGCCGGGTCGTTTGCACCGAGTACGGTGTCACTGCACTCTGCAGTGTATGCGCCGACCTTTCTGCCGTCTGACAGAAGAAGCTTTATTGCGTCGGGAAGATAATATTCCTTTGCGTTGTTGTCGGACTTAATTCTGTCAAGCACCGACAAAAGAAGCTCGCAGTCAAACCAGAATCCGCCCGAGTTTACCTCGTTGATTTTCAGTGTTTCCTCGTCTGCATCCTTTTGCTCAACAATTGCCTTGAGCTGACCGTTTTCGTCACGAACGATACGACCGTAGCCTGTGGGGTCGTCAACCCTTGCGGAAATTACCGTAGCGGCACAACCGCTGTCTGTGTGCTGTGCAAGCGACTTTTTGATTGTGTCGCTCGACATAAACGGAGCGTCGCCGTTTAAAATAACAACGTTTCCGCTGTGGTCTTTAAGGAAATCCTTTGCCATCATAACGGCGTGACCTGTTCCGAGGCGTTCAGCCTGAAAAACGCTTTCAATTTCAAAGTCAAGAGCAGAAAGAAACTCCTCAATGCATTCCTTTTTAAAGCCCTTTACAACGCATATGTCGTCAATTCCGGCATTTTTTAGTGCGGAAATAACCCACATAAGCATCGGCTTGCCGAGAACCTCGGACAAAGTCTTTGGCTTGTCGGACTTCATTCTCTTGCCCTCGCCGCCGGCAAGAATAATTGCACAATTACCCATTTTGTACCTCTTTATTATACGGCGTACAGCCGAAATTATATATTGTATAACGGCATATCCGTCAAACATACCAACAGATATTAATATTATCGCATAAAAATTACAAATTTCAAGTGAATTTTACAAAAAAACAATATTCCTGCATATTTTAAACGATTTATACAATATTAATAAAATTTTAAACTGTTTTTTAGAAGAAAAAATTTCAAAAAATTGTAGCTATTTTTGCTATTCTTTGTTATAATAACATGTAGGCTTATACTTGCAGGCAGAGTGTAACGCTTTGCTATAGCCGTATACACTATTTATTTATAGGAGGATTACCAAAATGGCAAAAAAATGGGTGTACCTTTTTACAGAAGGTAATGCTAACATGCGTGAGCTCCTCGGCGGTAAGGGTGCTAACCTTGCAGAAATGACAGGTTTAGGACTTCCCGTTCCCCAGGGCTTCACTATTACAACAGAAGCTTGTACTCAGTACTATGAGGACGGCAGAGAAATCAATGACGAAATTCAGGGTCAGATTAACGAGTACATCGAAAAGATGGAAGAAATCACCGGCAAAAAATTCGGCGATAAGGAAAACCCCCTTCTGGTTTCCGTTCGTTCAGGCGCAAGAGCTTCTATGCCCGGTATGATGGATACAATCCTCAACCTCGGTCTTAACGAAACAGTTGTTAACGTAATTGCTGAAAAATCAGGCAATCCCCGTTGGGCTTGGGACTGCTACAGAAGATTTATTCAGATGTATTCCGACGTAGTTATGGAAGTTGGTAAGAAGTACTTTGAAGAGCTTATCGACAAGATGAAGGCTGAAAGAGGCGTTACATTCGACGTTGAGCTTACAGCTGACGACCTCAAGGAGCTTGCTTCACAGTTCAAGGCTGAATACAAGGCTAAAATCGGTCAGGACTTCCCTGACGATCCTAAAGAGCAGCTTATGGGCGCTGTTAAGGCTGTATTCCGTTCATGGGACAACCCCCGTGCTAACGTATACCGTCGTGACAACGATATTCCTTATTCATGGGGTACTGCAGTAAACGTACAGTCAATGGCATTCGGTAACATGGGTGACGATTGCGGTACAGGCGTTGCATTTACAAGAGACCCTGCTACAGGTGAGAAGAAGCTCATGGGTGAGTTCCTCATCAACGCACAGGGCGAGGACGTTGTTGCAGGCGTTCGTACTCCTATGCCTATCGCAAAGATGGCTGAAGAGTTCCCCGAGGCTTTCGAGCAGTTCCAGCAGGTTTGCCAGACTCTTGAAAACCACTACAGAGATATGCAGGATATGGAGTTCACAGTTGAAAACAAGAAGCTCTATATGCTCCAGACAAGAAACGGTAAGAGAACAGCTCAGGCTGCTTTGAAGATCGCTTGTGACCTCGTTGACGAGGGTATGAGAACAGAAGAAGAAGCAGTTGCTATGATCGATCCCCGTAACCTTGATACACTTCTCCATCCCCAGTTTGACCCCGCTGCATTAAAGGCAGCTACTCCTATCGGTAAGGGCCTTGGCGCTTCTCCCGGTGCTGCTTGCGGTAAGGTTGTATTCACAGCAGAAGACGCTGAAGCTTGGAACGCAAGAGGCGAAAAGGTTGTTCTTGTTCGTCTTGAAACATCACCTGAAGACATTACAGGTATGAAGGCTTCACAGGGTATCCTCACAGTAAGAGGCGGTATGACATCTCACGCAGCAGTTGTTGCTCGTGGTATGGGTACATGCTGCGTATCAGGCTGCGGCGACATCAATATGGATGAAGAAAACAAGAAGTTCACACTCGCAGGCAAAGAGTTCCACGAGGGCGACTACATTTCAATCGACGGTTCAACAGGTAACATCTACGACGGTGCTATCCCCACAGTTGACGCTACAATCGCAGGCGAGTTTGAGAGAATTATGTCATGGGCTGACAAGTTCAGAACTCTTAAGGTTAGAACAAACGCTGATACACCTGCTGACGCTAAAAAGGCTCGTGAGCTTGGTGCAGAGGGTATCGGTCTTTGCCGTACAGAGCATATGTTCTTTGAAGAGGACAGAATCGCTGCATTCCGTGAAATGATTTGTGCAGATACAGTTGAAGAGAGAGAAGCAGCTCTTGATAAGATTCTTCCTTATCAGCAGGGTGACTTTAAGGCTCTTTACGAAGCTCTTGAGGGTTGCCCCGTAACAATCAGATTCCTTGACCCGCCGCTTCACGAGTTCGTTCCCACAGAGGAAGAGGACATCAAGAAGCTTGCTGACGCACAGGGCAAGTCTGTTGAAGATATTAAGGCTATCATCACTTCACTCCACGAGTTCAACCCGATGATGGGTCACCGTGGCTGCCGTCTTGCAGTAACATATCCTGAAATTGCAAAGATGCAGACAAAGGCTGTTATCCGTGCAGCTATCGAAGTTCAGAAGGCTCATCCCGACTGGACAATTAAGCCCGAAATTATGATTCCGCTCGTATGCGAAATCAAGGAGCTTAAGTTTGTTAAGAAGGTTGTTGTTGAAACAGCTGACGCTGAAATCGCTGCTGCAGGCGTTGACCTCAAGTACGAAGTAGGTACAATGATTGAGATTCCTCGTGCTGCTCTTACAGCTGACGAAATCGCTACAGAGGCTGACTTCTTCTGCTTCGGTACAAACGACCTTACACAGATGACATTCGGCTTCTCAAGAGACGACGCAGGTAAGTTCTTAAACGCTTACTACGATACAAAGATTTTCGAAAACGATCCGTTTGCAAAGCTCGACCAGACAGGCGTAGGCAAGCTTATGGAAACAGCTATCAAGCTCGGCAAACCCGTTAATCCCAACCTCCACATTGGTATCTGCGGCGAGCACGGCGGCGACCCGTCTTCAGTAGAATTCTGCCACAAGATTGGTCTTGACTATGTATCATGCTCACCCTTCCGTGTGCCGATTGCACGTCTTGCTGCTGCACAGGCTGCTGTTAACAATAAGTAATTTTCGGTAATCGAATATAACTTAATATAGCAAAACAAAAGGCTGCTCAATTACGAGCAGCCTTTTTACGTTTACTGTATAATATTATATAAAAAGTAGGGAACGGTACGGCAGTCGCCCAAAACTCCTTAGTCCAATTATTAGGGGGCAGAAACCCCTGTGTCGTTCCCTACGGATTAATACAAACGTCTTGTTTTCAACTGTGTCCCTATGGATTCATATAATACGTATCAATATGATTTTTAGGTTAATTTAAAAAATCAAATATTCTTCTTAATCGTATCAAGCGCACCCTTTTCAATTCTGCTGACCTGCGCCTGCGAAATGCCTATTTCGCTTGCAACCTCCATTTGTGTTTTTCCTCTGAAAAAGCGGAGGGTGAGTATGCGTTTTTCTCTGTCGGAAAGATTTTTTATTGCTTCCTTAACGGCGATTTCTTCAAGCCACGTTGAATCGTCGTTCTTGTCGCCAATCTGGTCCATAACATAAATAGTATCGTTGCCGTCGGAGAACACAGGCTCGTACAGCGAAACAGGCTCGACAATCGCTTCAAGCGCAAGCACAACCGTTTCTTTCGGAACTTCCATAATCTTTGCAATCTCCTCAACGGTAGGCTCTCGGTTGTTCTTGTTTGTAAGCTCCTCCTTAATCTGCATTGCCCGGTAGGCGGTATCTCGCATTGAGCGTGAAACTCTAACGGAGTTGTTGTCACGCAGATAACGGCGGATTTCACCGATAATCATCGGTACGCCGTAGGTGCTGAAACGCACGTCAAGACCGGGGTCGAAGTTGTCAATAGCCTTAATCAGTCCGATTACGCCCACCTGAAACAAATCGTCGGGGTTTTCTCCTCGGTTTGTGAAGCGTTGAATGACAGAAAGTACAAGCCGCAGATTTCCGTTAATCATCTTTTCTCTGGCGGCTTTACGCTCGGCAGGGGTGCCGTTTTTTATTTTTAAAAGTAATTCCCTTTTTTCGCTCTCCTTAAGTAATTTTAACTGCGAGGTGTTCACTCCGCATATTTCAACTTTTCCGTACTGCACAACATAACCCCCATACAACTTATTGTGAGATTATTATTGACGGAAAAACTCTTTTTATACTGTTTCAGGAAAACAAAACCCCTCCGCTTGGAGGGGTGAAAATTTTTAAAATAAAACTTAAACGGGAATGATTGCGTTGAATACAAGCACCGAGCATACTCCGCAGACAAAGCCGAGCAGTACGCCGCAAACAACGTCTGTAAGGTAGTGCACACGCAGATAAATTCTTGAAAAACCGATGAGAGCCGCAAGCAGTAAAATCGGCAGGAACGTTATCAGTCTGCACCTTAAAAGAACAACTCCGACAACGGCAAACGAGGCTGTTGTGTGTCCCGACGGGAACGAGTAGAACCTCGGTCTGTTAATGAGCTGTTCGTCGTCACCTAATCTGTGACAGGGGCGGACACGCTTGACAATGTGCTTAAGAATAACCTCGCCCATAAGGTGAGCAAGCGCAAGTCCGAAGACAATATTAAGTCCTGTCAGACGCCAGTCGGGGCGAATGAGGAACGGTATACAGATAACCCACCAGACAAGTCCGACGTTGCCTGCACGGGACGCTAAAATCATTATTTTATTGAGCGCAGGCTTATGAATTTTGCCGATGCGTTCAAGAACTCTGTTGTCAATGTTCTGAATTCTGCCAAACATAAACACAACTCCCGTTTTATTTGCAAAAAATTAATATGAGGCATAAAGTCATACTTTCACAATTCATATTAGTGTCTATATTATAGCATACGAAAATTGATTTGAACAGATATTTTTTAAAATTTATCTGTTTTTTACATTTACAAGATGTGCAATTGACGGAATTGTAGCACCTTGACCGCAGGTTGTGGGGCTCATTAGCGCACCCGTAGCCATAAATAAAATGTTGTTGTAGATTCCGTTGCTCAAATCACTTAAGATTTTTGAACAGAAAACAGACGCCGCACAGCCGCACCCTGAGCCGCCTGCGTGAACGTCCTGCTTGTTCCTGTCAAAAATCATAAGTCCGCAGTCGTTGTGCCTGTTGCGTATGTCAATATCCTCAAGCAAAAGCAAATCGTAAAGCGATTTACTTCCCACTTCTCCCAAATCACCCGTAATAATAAGGTCGTAGTCACGTGGAGAAGTGCCGGTATCGTCAAAATAATTTTTCAGAGTCTGCGCCGCCGCAGGAGCCATAGCCGCACCCATATTGTTTGCGTCCTTAACGCCGAGGTCAACGATTCTTCCCACAGTTGCCCTTGCAATGCAGGGACCTTTTTTGGCATTTTTAAGAACACAGCTTCCCGAGCCTGTCACCGTCCATTGTGCGGTTGGAGTACGCACTCCGCCGTATTCCAGAGGAAATCTGTACTGTCGTTCCGCAGAGCAGAAATGCGACGAGGTGACGCACATAGCCGTTTTTGCCGCACCGCTTTCAACAAAAACAGACGCCATAATAAGTCCCTGAGCCATAGTTGAGCATGCGCCGTACTGACCGAGATAGGGAATATCAAAGTCAATAAGTCCGTAGCTTGAGCCGACGCACTGGTTGAGCAAGTCGCCGGCGAAAATACAGTCAACCTCTTCGGCTTTCATTTTTGCTTTCTTAAGTGCTTCGGTTACCGCCTCGGACTGAAAACGGCTTTCAGCCTGCTCGTAGGTATCAAGTCCGTCGTAGCTGTCGTATATTATCTTGTCAAAAGCCTTGCCGAGAGGCCCCTGCGATTCAAATTTACCTGCAACTGATGCAAATCCGACGATTGAGGGCATTTCCTCAAAACCGATTGTATGTCCGCCGATTCTTCTTATCATACTAAAACTCCCTTCCGCTTTTATTATCTGCGAAAGGGAGTTTTTTATTAATATTAATTTTGATTTATGGATTTTCGCCTGTGCCCGGCTGTTCGGTCGGCGTAGGCTCGGGTTCAGGTTCCGTAGCAGGAGGCTCAGTCGGCGCTTCGGTGGGAGCCTGCGTAGGCTTTGGCTTTGACGATGACGAACTGCTCTGCGGTTTACTGCTCGATGAAGAACTGTTGTTATTGCTTGATGAGCTGTGTGAAGACTGGCTGTTACCGCTTTCAGTCGGCTTTGTTTCATTTATATTGTCAACATTTGTGTTCTTTGCATTGCTGTCGTTGTCAGCTTCAATGAATACATAGCCGTGGTCGCTGTCATATGTTGAAGAATCAAGAGGTTTACGGTCAACCTCTTTGCCGTCCTTGTAGTAAACCTTCCAAGCCTTTACCGTGTAGCTTGAACCGCCCTTGCTTGTCATTTCATTGTGAGTTTTAATTTCGTCGTAGGACGAATCCTTTGCGCCCCAGATTGATACGTAGAGCGTATTGTCAACGAGCTTACACTCCATAAACATCTGATATTCAGTCGGATTCGAGAGCTTTAAATCAAGTCGTGGATAGTCGATTGTAGCGTCAAGTCCTGTAGGAACATATGAGGACGCCCACTTGTGACAGTAGCGTTCTTCAACGTCCATATTTGCCCTGATAGCGGCATTGTAGATTGTTGAGCTTGACTGACAGATTCCGCCGCCGATTCCGCTTGTGAGTTCTCCGTTTGCGATAACGCCTGCAGACTTATAACCGTTTGATTCAAGGTTTGAGTCGCCTGTACATTTGTTAAATGACCACGTTGCTCCCGGTTCAATAATCGAGCCGTTGCAGGCGGCAAGAGAAGTTCTCATATTCTCCGTGCCGTTTGCAGAGTTTGTAGAAACGGTTTCATAGGAAGCAAGCTTTTTAATATTCTTCTTTAAGTCGTCAACATTAATCTTGGCATCAACGGTTTCAAGATCGGCAATAATCCTTTTTTCATCAGCACCCTCTGAAACAGCAGTTTTAAGCTGGTAGTTTAAATCTTCGGCATTTATCTTTTTTCCTTTTACGGCTTCCGCATACTCAAATCGTTTGTCGGAGTATGGCGTAAACTTTGAAACATAGGCATTTTTGGGATTGCAGTTAGTTTCCTTTTCAATTTTTTTAGTGTTTTTTTCAATAGAGTCAACAGTTACCGTTGCGGTAATCTCATAGGTTTTTGTTTCAGAAGTGTTGCCCGATGGATTAAGACTGTCATTTTTTATATTGTTGAGAACGGTATCAATGTCAAAGGTGTATTCAAAGTCAGATTGAGTAAGCGTTGTGACCTCACCGTCAACGTCCACTGAAATTGAAATCGGCTTAATAAAGCTTTCTTCTCTTTCCTCAAGCAGTTTTTTAGCCTCTTCCATAGTTTTGCCGGAAATTGAAATTCCCGATACTGAAGTTCCTTCTTTGAATACAAACTCACCGTTTTCAGAAGAACCGCCGAATACTCCGCTCTGATAAAGACAAAAGCATGTTACTCCCAGTGCGGCTACAACTGCAACGGCAACAGTGGAGATGATAATAGCTTTTTTCTTGTTGTTTTTATTATTTGAATCTTTATCCGATTTATGCGAATGTTTTCCCTTACCTGATTCAGTCTGTTCGGTCTGACCGCTTGAAATATCAACAAGACCTTCATCAAGAACAATGTAATCATCATAGGTATTTTTACTCAAATATCTCACCCCGGAAATATATGCAAATTTTATTATAAAAAATTAGCATTTGGTTACAGATTACATTTTACTATAAAGTAATGTAAAAATAAAGAGGTAAAATACAAATATTAAAAACTTTTTCACGTATTTTTTTGTTTATAATAAAGATAAAACCATTGTTAACAACAGGGATATTAAGTGCTGCGGAGAAAAAATATCATTTATTTTTCTTGTTTTCTCGTACAAAATATATTCATAACAAACGGCAAAAATCCTATATTGAAAAAAGTGAAAATAATGGTTGAAATTACTGTAAAATATCAGTATAATAATTATAAATAAGCTGAAATCTCTTCTAAACAAAAGGGCGAAGTTTTTTTGCCCGATAATTCGGAGAAATACTATGAAAATTCTTATATTTACCGCTTCAACAGGCGGAGGTCACAAGCGTGCCGCCGCCGCACTTGAAGCCAAAATAAAGTCGTTAAGTCCCGATACGGAAGTCAGTGTTGTTGACGCAATGAAGGCAATCGGCAAGATGTATGACAAGACAGTCTGCGGCGGTTATCATTTTATGGCTACGAAAATTCCGAAGGTTTACGGAAAATGCTACAAGATTACCGACAGAAAAAATCTTATGTATAAGGCGGTAATGCGCTCAAATACAATGATGTCGAACAAGCTGCTCGAAACAATTAACGAGTACTCACCGGATATTGTTATCATCTGCCACCCGTTTGTTACAACGATGATTTCAAAACTTCGCCGTAGTGGAAAAATTGACGTAAAAGCTATAAGTATTATTACCGACTATGACGCTCACCGTACATATATTGTTCCTAAAATTGAGGCGTATGTGCTTGCAGAGCCTCAGATGGCAAAGAAGCTTATTGACGAATACGGCGTTGACGAAAGCATAATCTATCCGCTTGGTATTCCGATTTTCGACAGCTTTACAGAGCCGTTTGACAAAGAAGAAATATGCAGACGAGAGGGACTTGACCCCAATGTTCCGACGGTACTCCTGATGGCAGGCTCTTTCGGTGTTACAAGCGTGCTTGAATTTTACAAACGACTTGCCAAAAAAGGTAAAAATATGCAGTTTATCGTGATTACCGGACGTAACATAAAGCTTTTCGGGCATCTTGAAAAGCTGATTGATGAAATGGGTATGCAGGATAACACAAAGTTGCTTTATTTTGTCAAGAATGTTCAGGACTATATGCATATTTCCGATTTGATTGTTACAAAGCCGGGCGGACTTACCGTAACCGAAAGTCTTGCCTGCACACTGCCTATGGCTATTTACAGTGCTTTTCCGGGACAGGAACGTGACAACGCAGACTTCCTTATCGAGCAGAATGCGGCGATTATGCTTGACAGGAAAAACGGTGCAGACCAGATTATCGAACTGCTTAACTCACCCGAAAAGCTTGATGATATGAAGAA
>CAZNUF010000014.1:0-11450 GCA_964576125.1 uncultured Ruminococcus sp.
GTTTCCGTTAAGGAAACTGCGTTTTCAAGGAACGGAATTTCCTCTGCCTTTACATTCTCCTTTGCAAGCTCTGCAATGAGTGAATTTTTGTCGCTCTTTAGTGTATTAACTCTTGCGCAGATTTTCGGTCTGCCGTTTAGAGATAATAAAAGCTGTTCAGTGTTTAATTCTCCATAAGAATTAATCCACAGCTTTACAAGCTCCTGCGGTGCAGAATACTTTACCGAATAATATAGAAATTTATCGGATTTATCGGGAAGTCTGTACTTTTCCTCTGCACGTGTGATACTGCGCAAAATTCCGTTGATAAATCCCGAGGATTTCTGCAATTTATGCTTTTTAGCAAGGTTTACGCTCTCGTTTACAGCCGCACTTTCGGGGATTTTATCCATAAAAAGGAGCTGCAAAATTCCGAGCCTTAATATCATTTTTGTTTTGAGTTCAATTTTTCTTAAAGGAATTTTAGAATACTGCTTTATAATGTAATCAAGAGTGATTTTACGTTCAAGCACTCCGTATACGAGCGCCGAAACAAAGGAGCTGTCAACCCCCGAGAGTTTATTCTCACGGATTGCGTTGTTGAGCGCAATGTTTGAGTAGGCGTTGTCCTGTTCAATTTTCATCAGCACATTGAGTGCTGTATTTCTCGGGTTTGACATCTTTATTCTCCAAATTTATTAATCTCTTCTGCTTCTTGCGATTACAATAAGTCGTAACAACTGCATAATTGCAGTAAGAGCAGAGGCAACATAGGTCATTGCCGCCGCCTGAAGTGTGCGTTTTGCGCCTGTGTATTCATCGCCGTACAGCAAATCCGACTCTCTGATACATTCAAGCGCCCTTTTTGATGCGTTAAATTCTACAGGCAGTGTAGCTATTGTGAACAGTACGGACAACGAAAACAGCACAATTCCGATATAAAGCAGGACAAAACCTACTTTTGCGGTAAAAACAAGTCCGAGCAGAATTAAAATCCAGCTTAACTGCGAGCCGATTTTTGCCATCGGAAGTATAATACTTCTGATTTTATTCGGAAGATAGCCCTCTGCGTGCTGAACTGCGTGACCTGCCTCGTGACAGGCTACGCCGACTGCGGCTACGGAATTGCTGTTGTAAACAGTGTCGGAAAGTCTTATTACATTCGTTCTCGGGTCGAAGTGGTCAGTCATACTGCCCGATACATGTTCAATTCTCACGCCTGTAACTCCGTTCTGACGAAGTACGTATTCAGCCGCCTGTGCGCCCGTTACATTGCGTGAATTTCTGAATTTTGAATATTTTGAAAATGTTGACTGAACTTTTATCTGACAAAACAGTGTGATTATAATACAAGGCACAATAAAGACAAGATATGTCCAGTCAAAACCGTAGAAGAATCTCATATTCAGTCCTCCTGTCCGATAATATCACCGATTTTAAGCTTGTGTCCCGCAAGAAATGCATCGGCTGTCATTCGCTTTTTTCCCTCCGGCTGAAGCTGAAGAATTTCAACGGACTTTTCACCGCATCCGACAACAAACGGCTTTATTGAAATAACCTCTCCGTTTTTTCCGCTTTTTGGGCAAAGTCTTGTGGAATAGACCTTCACATTCTTTCCGCCTATTTTTGTTGTTGCAACAGGCCAGGGATTAAGTCCTCTGACCTTATTATGAACTTCAAAAGCAGATTTCGAAAAGTCAATCGGACAAAGCGACTTGTCAATCTTTGAGGTGTGAGTTGCAAGGCTTTCGTCCTGCTTTTTCGGGGTAATCTCGCCTTTTTCAAGAGCGGAAAGAGTTTTTAAAATAAGTTCTCCGCCAAGAACTGCAAGTCGGTCAAAAAGCTCGCCCGACGTTTCATTCTCGCCGATTTCCGTTTCCTCTGTGAGCAGAATGTCGCCTGTGTCAAGACCGACGTCCATAAGCATTGTTGTAATTCCCGTTACTTTGTCGCCGTTCAATACCGACTGCTGAATCGGTGCGGCACCTCTGTATTTCGGCAGAAGTGAGCCGTGAATGTTGACACAGCCGAATTTAGGAGCGTCAAGCACTGCCTTGGGAAGTATTTTTCCGTATGCGGCAACGACGATTACATCGGGGTTGTATTTATTTATAATCTCAAGCGCATCTCCGTTTTTCATCGACTCAGGCTGATAAACGGGTATATCGAGCGACTGTGCGCACACCTTTACGTCGGGAGGAGTTAAAATCATCTTTCTTCCTCTCGGCTTATCGGGCTGAGTAAATACTGCGCATACCTCGTGCTCGGAAGAAGCGAGAGCTTTCAATGCAGGAACTGCAAAATCGGGAGTACCCATATAGATTATTTTCATATATTTTACCTTCTTGTTTTATAGAAACGCATAATACGTTGTCTGTTACAAAAATGATTATATTATTTCCCACCATTGATTTTCACTGCGGACACGGCACGCCGTGTCCCTACAAATGAAATCAGATGTTAAGTTTCTCAATTTCCTTGGGAGTCAGCATTCTAATTGCTTTTTCCTTAAAAATTATGCCCTCAAGGTGGTCAAGCTCGTGGCAAAAAGCCTTTGCGAGCAATTCCCTGCCCTCAATTGTAAACTCGTTGCCGTTTCTGTCCTGTGCCTTGACCTTAACATAATCAGGGCGGCGTGTGTAACCCCACTCGCCGGGGCAGGAAAGACAACCTTCAAGCGTTTCCTGTTCGCCGCTGTAGGCAATAATCTTGGGATTTACAAGCTCTATAACACCCTCGCCGATGTCAATTACAACAACTCTGCGGAGTATTCCTACCTGCGGTGCGGCAAGTCCTGCACCCTGCGCACGGTGGAGTGTTTCAATCATATCGTCAATTAAATCGGCAAGCTTGCCGTCAAATTTTTCAACTGTTCTGCATTTTTTTGTGAGGACGCTGTCGCCCTCTTTTACAATTTGTCTGATTGCCATTTGCTTTCCTTTCCTTTGTCAGCAGACAAGCGCATTCATATCAGCATACGCTGTCACACTGCCAAATTCTTTATTTTTACCGAATTCGATAAGCAGCGTTGAAAGAAGCTTACGAAATTCACGGTTGTTTTTGCACTTAATTATAAGTTTATATCTGAATTTATTGCTGACCTTTACGACAAGTGCAGGCGACGGTCCTAAAATTCTGAGCGGAATATTGGGATAATCGCTTTTTGCAAGGCTGATAAACGAGTTTAAAAATGCGTTTGCCGCCTTTAGTGTAAGCGTCTGATTCTCTCCGACAAAACCGATTAAACAAATATCGGCAAACGGAGGATAAAGCATAGCCTTTCGTACGCCTATTTCGGTATTGAAGAACGTATCGTAATCCTGCTTTGCCGCCATTGAAATTATGAGATTGTCGGGTGTATATGATTGAATGACAGCCATTCCCTTGCTGTTTCCCCTGCCGCTTCTGCCCACAACCTGAGTAAGAAGCGAGAACGAGCGTTCGTAGCTTCGGTAATCGTCAGCGTAAAGCATATGGTCTGTGTTGAGCACCCCGACAAGCGTTACATTCGGGAAGTTAAGTCCCTTTGCAACCATCTGTGTACCCACAAGAATATCATATTCGCCGTTTGCAAAAGCGGTTATCATCTTTTCATACGACGATTTTGATGAAGTTGCGTCGGTATCCATTCGCAAAATTCTTGCATTCGGGAAAATCTGCGAAATGTCGCTTTCTGCCTTTTGCGTACCCGTTCCGCCGAAACGGAGTCCTTTGCTGTGACAGGTCGGGCATTCGTCCGTACAGGGAATTGAGTAGCCGCAATAGTGGCACATCATTCTGTTGTTTGCGCTGTGATAGGTCAGCGAGATTGAACAATTCGGGCAACTTACAGACTCTCCACAGACACGGCAGGTAGCAAAGGTGTTGTGCCCCCTGCGGTTGAGCAGAAGAATCGACTGCTTTCCGTGTTCAAGGTTATAATTGAGGTTTTCGAGCAATACGTCGGAAAATCCCGTTGTGTTGCCGTTTTGCACCTCGATATTCATATCGGCAGTCACAACCTCGGGCAATACGGCTTTCCCGTAGCGGCTTGAAAGCGTATTGAGAGAATATCTGCCGTTTTTTGCGTAGTAATAGGTTTCAACGCTCGGAGTTGCCGAGCTTAAAATTAAGAGTGCATTATTCTGTGCACATCTGAATTTTGCAATTTCCCGTGCGTGGTAGCGAGGAGAGCTTTCGGATTTGTAGCTGTACTCCTGCTCCTCGTCCATAATTATCAGTCCGAGGTTTTCAAAGGGTGCAAAAACTGCGCTTCGTGTTCCGATTACAATTTTTGCAAGTCCTTTTTTAACTCTCTTGTATTCGTCAAGCCTTTCTCCGAGCGACAAGGCGCTGTGAAAAACAGCGATTTTATCGCCGAAACGCTGTGAAAACTGCAAAACAAACTGCGGAGTAAGGGATATTTCGGGTACCATTACTATTATTCCCCTGCCGTCGTTTATTACTCGTTCAATCAGCTTTATAAAAACGCTTGTTTTGCCCGAGCCTGTAACGCCGTAGAGCAGGCTTGTGTGCGGCTTTGAATCCCTGTACTCGCTGTAAAGCGAATCACAGGCTTTTTGCTGTTCGTCAGAGAGGACAATTTCGGGAATCTCGGAATCTGCACTGCGCTTTTCAATGCGGAAAACCTCTTCATCGTAAAAATGAATCAGTCCTTTTTTGCAAAGGGAGTCGATTACAGAGTAAGATACTCCGGTGAAATACATAACCTCTTTAACCGAAACGCCGCCTGTCATCTCAATCAGCTCATAGACGTTTTTCTGCTTTTCGGTGAGATTGATTTTGGAAATATCAACATCAGGATTTACCGCCGCCATTTTTGCAGATGCGTCGGAAACCCTGCGGAACGCTTCGTCAGATTTGTAAAGTGCTCCCTTTTCAACAAGCAAATCAAGCACCTGTGTATCAGTATAACCGAAAGCGTCGAGGATTGTATCGGATTTTACAGGCTTTCTCTTTGAAAAAAGATAATCGTAAATCCTCTGTTCCTCAAAGCTTAATTCGGGCATATTTTCAACAGGTAAATCGTTTGCACCGTAAACGGTTGTTACCTTGTAGTTGATTCCTGCGGGGAGCATTGTTTTTACCGCATCGTAGAGAGTGCAGAAATAGTGCTCCTTCATAAACTCGGCTGTCTTAATCATTTCTTCCGACAGCACAGGCTCATCATCAAGCACGTTTATAACGGATTTAAGTCCGTCTGTACGTGAATAGCTGACCTCAAAAACAACGCCCTGACGTTTTTTGTTGCCCCTGCCAAACGGCACAAGCACACGGGAACCGACCTTACAGCGGCTTAAAAGCCTTTGCGGCACAAGATAGTCGAACAGCTTATCGAAGGAATAGGCTGTATTTTCAACTGCAATCCTTGCGACTAAATCAGAGCTCATCTTCGTCAGGCTCTAAAAGGTTGATTTCGTGATTTTTGATTTCGTCGATTGCGAGAAGAACAGGCTTCTCTTCTGTAACGGTTTTTTCGTCTTCAAACTGCTGTGTAATCTGTCTTGCTCTCTTTGATACGCCTACTACAAGAGCGTATTTGCTCTGCTTTCCCTCAAATAATTCATCAACATTTACTCTGTGCATAATAATTCTCCTTAATTCTTCTTAAAATATTTATCTCTGCCGTGAAAATTAACACGGATATTTAACATAATATTGCTTTGTAATTTTTATGTTCGGGACGTCTGGGAAGCCGTCCCCTACGGAAAAGTTGGTTTTCCCCTATAGCTATGATTTATTTGTTAAAGTCTGATAATCACTGCGGACACGGCACGCCGTGTCCCTACGTCATAGAATAAACATATAGTTTATTATGTTGTATCGGATTTTTCCTTTTTGAGAATATCAAGAATTTCGTCTACCGCGTCTTCAAGCTTGTCGTTTACTACAACGTACTTGTATTTTTCACTGCATTCGATTTCTCTTTTTGCCTCGCCGAGCCTTTTAAGGATTGTTTCCTCGTCCTCTGTGCCTCTGCGTCTTAACCTTTTTTCAAGGGTGTCAATTGACGGAGGAAGTACAAAGATGCTCAGAACATCGGGGTACTTCTCCATAATCTGGAGTCCTCCGCAAACCTCGATTTCAAGAAAAACGTCATAGCCCTGACTGAGCAAATCATCAACCTGCTGTTTCGGTGTGCCGTAGTAGTTCCCGCAGTATTCTGCGTACTCAAGGTAGCCGTCCTTTTGAATAAGGCTTTCAAACTGCTCTTTTGTAACAAAGTTATAGTGAACTCCGTCAATCTCACCTTCTCTGGGAGGACGTGTTGTGTTGGAAACGGAAAGCCTGATATTCTTGTCACGCTTTAAAAGCTCCTGCATTATCGTTCCTTTGCCCACGCCCGAAGAGCCTGTGTACAAAACGAGCATTCCCATTTTTTTATTGTTCATCCTTTTGTTCCTCGCTTTCCTCGGTTCTGTTCTGAATTGCCTCGCAGGAAATTGCAGAAAGTACAACGTGGTTGTTGTCGGTAATCAGAACAGATTTGCATTTTCTTCCGCAGGTTGCGTCAATCAGCATTCCGTCTGCCTTTGCCTCCTGAACAATACGCTTTACGGGAGCGGAAACGGGTGCGACTACAGCAACAAGCTTATCGGAGCTTACGAGATTTCCGAAACCGATATTGATAAGTTTCATATTTACCCCTTATTTTACTCTGAATAATTTTTACTCGATATTCTGAACCTGCTCACGGATTTTTTCAATCTCGCTCTTGATGTCAACTACCTTGTGAGCGAGTACAGCGTCCTGAACCTTTGAGCCGATTGTGTTTGCCTCACGGTTCATCTCCTGAATTATGAAGTCGATTTTTCTGCCGACAGGCTCGTCGTATTCAAGGAATTTGTTAAGCTGTTCAAAGTGACTTCTTAATCTTACTGTTTCTTCGGCAACGGCAACCTTATCGGAGAATACGGCAACCTCGGTTAAAACTCTCTGCTCGTCAATTTCGACCTCGTAGTCCTCAAGAGTCTGCTTGATTCTCTCAAGCAAGCGTTCCTCGTATTCCGCAACGGTCTGTGGAGAACGCTCCTCAATTTCGCCTACGATTGAGAGAATTGTGTTTGCTCTGCTTAAAATGTCGGCTTTCATCTTCTCGCCCTCGGTTTCACGCATTGAGATGAACGAATCAAGAGCTGTTTTCGCAACCGAGAGAACGTCGTTTGTTATCTGTTCCTCGTCCTCGGCAGGCTTATGAACCGTGAATACATCGGGAAAACGTGAAAGCGAAACAACGGTTACGTCATTTTCAACGCCGTAGGTATCGCTGATTTCTTTCATTGCGTTGATGTAACCCGATACAAGCTGATGATTTACAGTTACCTCCGAGGGTGCTTCATCGTTTGCACCAATGGTAACAAACATATCGATTTTTCCTCTTGACACTCTTGAATTAACATAGCTTTTCAGCTTATCGTCAAGAAATCCGTAACCCCTTGGGGTGCGGCAGGAAAATTCAAAGTAACGGTGATTAACGCTTTTGATTTCAACGGTGATTTCTCTGCCGTTGATTTCAGCCTCGCACCGACCGAATCCGGTCATTGACTTAATCATTTTTCTACTTCCTTTCAAAACTTCATTTTATTTATTAAACTTACTTTTCATATAATAGAGTATTATACCACTATTATAATGTTTTGACAATGGAGTTATTACAAAACTGTAATAACTTTTTTTATTTACAGAATATAAATGCTTGTGATATACTTATAAAGATAGATTTACTTTATTAAAAAGGAATGAATTTTATGTCAGGACATAACAAATGGAGTACAATTAAACAGAAAAAGGGTAAAAACGACGCAGCAAGAGCAAAGGTTTTTACTAAAATCGGCAGAGAGCTTATTGTTGCAATCAAAGAGGGCGGCAGTGCCGACCCGAGCGTAAACTCTAAGCTCAAGGACTGTATCGCAAAGGCGAAGGCTGCAAACGTGCCTAACGACAACATCGAGCGTATTATCAAGAAAGCGGCTAATGACAACGATTCCACAAACTACGAGGCTGTTACATATGAGGGCTACGGCCCCAACGGCGTTGCTGTAATTGTTGAGGCACTCACCGATAACCGCAACAGAACAGCAGGCGAAGTAAGACATTACTTTGATAAATTCGGCGGCAATATGGGCACACAGGGCTGTGTAAGCTTTATGTTCTCACAGAAGGGCGTTCTTGTTATTGAGCGTGAAGAGCTTGAAAAGGACGAGGACACCGTTATGAGCGACGCTCTTGAATGCGGTGCTTCTGACTTTGAGGCTGACGAGGACGTTTTCACAATCTACACCGAGCCTGAGGACTTTGGCGCAGTAAGAGATGACCTTGAAAAGTTAGGTTATGCTTTCGTTTCGGCAGAGCTTGAAATGGTGCCGAGCACCTACACAAAGCTTGAGGACGAAGAAACTGCAACAAAGATGCAGAAGATGCTTGATATGTTTGAGGATAACGACGATATTCAGAACGTATGGCACAACTGGGAAATGGATTAACATAATCAATTTTTATGATAAAACCGCCTTCCGATTGAAAGGCGGTTTTGTTGTTTGTTATTTTTTCTTGTAGTACATAAGACAATGGCAATAGCCCTCAAATTCAGGGTCGGCTATTTTGCGCTTAAAATCCTCGCACATACATTTTGTTGCTTCACTTTTCACAAGCATACTCGGGCAGTACCCGCCTGTCCTTTTTAATCCTTCCCTGACGTAATTTACTATTGCTTTGTCTTCATTAAGAAGGATTTTCACTGTATCACCTGTTTCTGCTAATAATTTCCTGTAGCTGCTGTTCGCTTACAAAGCCGATTGACCTGTCTGCTGCTTGTCCGTTTTTGAAAATCACAACATTCGGTATTGAACGGACTTCAAATTCATCTGCAAGAGAAGGATTTTCGTCAATGTTTACCTTGTAAAAGTCAACGTCGGGATTCATTGAGTCAAGCTTTTCCAGCACCGGTGAGAGCATTTTGCATGGTCCGCACCAATCGGCAAAAAAGTCAACAACAACTGTATTTGGAGAATTGATTACTTTTTCAGCAAACTCCTCCTGATATATTTTGTCGATCATAATTACATTGCCTCCTTTTTAGAAAATCTGAACACTGAAAACAATAAATTGTCATACTGTTGCTAGTCGTGAGGTTGACAATTCAACTTATTGTTTCCATATATATTATATCATTTTATACATATTTTTACAATACTTAATATCTGTTTTTATATCATATAATAAATTTATTATATCCATTTTGTAAATTAAGAATACCGCAAACAATTATATTTGTCAAGATAAAAATTGCCAATTTAGACAAATAGTAACAATTATTGATTTTATTAAAAACGGCTGTTTCCGCTTAATTAAGGAAACAGCCGCAAATCATTCAGACATATTATCTTTAAGTCTTTGGTAAAAATCGGGAAAGGCTCGCTTTATACTCATAGGCTTGAAGTCACTGTTCACAAAGCAGTGAGTTGTGTGACCTGTTGATGCAATTTCGTCATTATCGCAAAAGCGCATTGTGTAATCGTACTCCATTCGTGAGCCGTTAAAAACAACCAGCTTGACTTCAATATACACATCGTCGTAAAACCTTACGGGCTTTAAATACTTTGCGTAAGCGTCAACATTCGGAATCAGAACGCCCTTTTCTTCAAGGTCAAGCACGTCACAGCCGATTTTGTGCATAAAATCAATACGTGCTTCCTCAAAATATCTAATATGATTTGAGTGGTGAACTATTCCCATTCTGTCGGTTTCATAATAAGCCGCACGTCTGATATAAAATTTATTATCCATATATGTTATACCTCTTTATTTTTTAAGAAGCAGTCCGTCCTTTAAATCCTGTTCAGCCTGCTTTTTGATTATGAAATGCTGTTTTTTGCCTGTAGCTGTATGCGGAAGCTCCTTTACAAAGCGATAGTAGCGGGGAGCCTGATACTTTGAAATATGCGGTGACTGTGAACAGTAGTCCATCAGCTCGGCAACCGTCAGGCTGTCGTCCTCGGGTATTACGTAAGCCGCAACCGACTCTCCTCTTGTGCTGTCGGGAACGCCCGTTACAATACACTCGTGAACCTTCGGGTGGCAGTTGAGCACTTCCTCAATTCTTGCAGGGTAGATATTCTCGCCCTTGCTTATTATCATATCGTCTTTTCTGCCTGCAACGGTGACAAACTGCTTTTCGTCCCACGTTCCTATATCGCCTGTATACATCCAGCCCTTGTAAAACTTTTCCTTTGTAGCTTCGGGGTTATTGACGTAGCTGTAGGTGGATTTGCACGGACAGCTTATGATGATTTCGCCCTCGGTTTTGTTATCGGTAGGAACAACATCGTCAGGCTCTGCCTTTTTGTCGTCGTATATCTTTACGATTCTTACCTCGTCATCTGTGCAGGAGCGACCTGCCGTACCCGCCATTTCGGGCAAATCAAACGGACGGAGAAACGTATTCCAGAATGATTCGGTTGTGCCGTAGCCGTTGAAAATATTGGGAGTAAGCACCTTCTGAAAGCGTATGCAGGCTTCCTTTTCAAGCGGACTGCCCATTGTGATTATCCCCTTGAGTGTTGAAATATCCTTGGGGTGCTTTTCCTGTCTGCCGGCAAGCAGTGTGAGGATTGACGGAACACCCGTCATAAAAGTAATACCGTATTTTTCAACGTAATCTATGCAGTTTTTCGGGTTGAAGGTGCGAAGAATCACCATAGCCGCACCTGCGTAAAGAGTAGGTGTCGGACCGCCCGAGTGAAGTCCTCCCCTGTGGAACCACGGAGTCATATTCATTGTAACGTCGGTTGGATTTAACGGAAAATGCATTATAACATCGTGCGCCGACAAAACCTCGTTCACGTTATTGAGCGGAACGCCCTTTGGCGTTCCCGTTGTACCCGAGGTCTGAAGTCTTACAACCTCATCGTAAAAATAGGGATTGAAGTCAATCGGCGGATTTTCAATTGATGAATCCTTTATATATTCATCATACAGAATATGACCTTCGGGAAGGGTAAATTCCTTTGAAGTTAAATTGACCGCAATCACAACTTCGGGCTTATGCTTGCAAAGCGAGAGTGCATCAAGCGCCGTCTGAACAATATCAGCGTCATAAACATAAATTTTCGGCTTGTTGTGGTCAATGATTTCAGCGGTTTCACCGGGAGAAAGATTGAAATTTGCAGGATTGAAAATTGCTCCTATTTTCTGCGAAGCAATGTAACCGAACAAAAACTGCGGAGAGTTGAAAAGCTGAACAAAAACTACGTCGCTCTTTCTTACTTTGCTCGCTTTCATAGCGTTTGCAAATCTGTTTGAATCGCTGTTTAAGTCGTTATATGTCCATATTTTGCCTGACATCGGGTCGAAAACCGCATTCTTGTAGCCAAAACGCCTTACGTTCCTCATAAAGCCGTTAAGCCAAGTAAACTCGCTTTCAAAGGTCTTTTTAAACATTTCACAATCGTATGTCAGTTCCATAAATTCAA
>CAZNUF010000015.1:0-10942 GCA_964576125.1 uncultured Ruminococcus sp.
CAAAGGAAGCGTGGTATGACGCAGAAGCAAAGACATGGAAAGATGGCAAGAAGTACATACAGGTTTCTACAGACGAAGTTTATGGTGCGCTTGGAGCAGAGGGATATTTTATGGAAACTACTCCGCTTTCACCTCACAGTCCTTATTCTTCTTCTAAAGCAAGTGCCGACCATTTTGTTATGGCTTTCCACGATACATACGGTATGCCGATAAATATTACTCGCTGCTCCAATAACTATGGACCTTACCAGTTCCCCGAGAAGCTGATTCCGTTGATGATTAATAATGTGAAGCATCACAAACAGCTTCCTGTTTACGGTGACGGTATGCAGATTCGTGACTGGCTGTATGTTGAAGATCACTGTAAGGCAATTGATATGGTTGCAAACGGAGGAAAAATCGGTGAGGTTTACAACGTCGGCGGCCATAATGAGCGTCCGAATATCTTTATTGTTAAGACTATTATTGAGCAGCTTCACGACAGATTGCAGGACGAGGGTATTTCCGAGGAGCTTATTAAGCACGTAGAGGACAGATTAGGTCACGACAGAAGATACGGTATCGATCCCACCAAGATTAAGAATGATTTGGGCTGGTATCCCGAGACTCCGTTTGAGAAGGGTATTGTTCTGACTATTGATTGGTATCTGGCAAACGAAGAGTGGATGAACAATGTGACAAACGGTGATTACCGGAAATATTACGAAGATATGTATAAGAATAAATAAAGAGGTCAGACAGATGAAGTTTTTTGTTACCGGTGTCGGCGGACAGTTAGGTCATGATGTGATGAATGAACTGGCAAAGCGTGGTTATGAGGGAGTAGGTTCTGATATTCAGCCTGTCTATTCCGGAGTGACAGATGGTTCTGCTGTAACTGCTATGCCTTATGTTCAGTTAGATATTACCGATAAAGACGCAGTCAGAAAAGTAATTACTGAAATAAAGCCTGATGCAGTTATTCATTGCGCAGCTTGGACTGCCGTGGATATGGCTGAAGATGACGACAAGGTTGAAAAAGTCCGTGCTGTCAATGCAGGCGGTACACAGAATATTGCTGATGCTTGCAAAGAAATTGACTGTAAGATGCTCTATCTGTCAACAGATTATGTGTTTGACGGTCAGGGTAATGAGGCGTGGCAGCCTGACTGCAAGGATTATAAGCCTTTGAATGTTTACGGTCAGACTAAACTTGAGGGCGAGCTGGCAGTAAGCAGTACACTTGAAAAATACTTTATTGTCCGTATAGCATGGGTGTTTGGTCTTAACGGTAAGAATTTCATAAAGACTATGATTAATGTGGGAAAAACACACGATGAAGTGCGGGTAGTTAATGACCAGATCGGTACTCCCACTTATACTTATGATTTGGCAAAACTTCTGGTTGATATGTGCGAAACCGAGAAGTACGGCTATTATCACGCAACAAACGAGGGCGGATATATCAGCTGGTATGACTTCTGTGTTGAGTTTTACAGGCAGTATGGATTAAAAACAAAGGTTATTCCTGTGACTACAGAGGAATACGGACTCAGCAAGGCTGCACGTCCCTTCAACAGCCGATTGGATAGGAAAAAGCTCGTTGAAAACGGCTTTACTCCTCTTCCTACATGGCAGGACGCAGTAAGCAGATATTTAAAAGAAGCACAGCTTTAAGGGGATTTGTAATATGGGACAAATAAATGTCGAAAAAAATGTTGGCGGTATTGAGGGACTTTGCGTAATTACACCTGCTGTTCACGGTGATAACCGTGGATATTTTATGGAAACTTACAGCCAGCGTGATATGGAAGAAGCAGGAATTAACATTACTTTCGTTCAGGACAACCAGTCAATGAGTACAAAGGGTGTTCTGCGTGGACTTCATTTTCAGAAGAACTTTCCACAGACAAAGCTTGTAAGGGTAATCAAGGGTTCCGTGTTTGACGTAGCAGTTGACCTTCGTTCTGGAAGTGAAACCTATGGCAAGTGGTACGGTATTGAACTGACGGAAGAGAATAAAAAGCAGTTTCTTATTCCGAGAGGCTTTGCACACGGTTTTCTTGTACTGAGTGACACAGCAGAATTTTGTTATAAGTGCGATGATTTTTACCACCCAAATGACGAGGGCGGTATGGCTTGGAATGATCCTGAAATCGGCATTGAGTGGCCTATGCTTGAGGGAAAGTATAACGGAAATGCCGATTCAGAGGGATACACCGTTGACGGCACACCTCTTAATCTTTCTGATAAAGATAAGAAGTGGCTCGGTCTGAAAGATACTTTTAAGTTTTAAGAGGAAAAGTTTTATGCAGAGTAATGAAGCACAGCATGTATTTCTGGTGGGCGCAAAATCCCTTGGAGCTTATGGCGGATATGAAACCTTCATCAATAAGCTGACAGAGTATCATCAGAATAACAATAGAATTAAATATCATGTAGCTTGTAAGGCGAATGGTGACGGTTGTATGGACCCATATACAACAGATGGAGCAGAAATTATAAACGACCATGAGTTTACATACCATAATGCCCACTGCTTTCGTATCAGAATTCCGCAGAAGCTGGGACCGGCACAGGCAATCTATTATGATGTGGCTGCTTTAAAGGAATGCTGCAAAATTATCAGAGAACAGAAAATCCAACATCCTATTGTTTATATAATGGCTTGCCGTATCGGTCCGTTTATGAAGCATTTTTATAAGAAAATTCATAAATTAGGCGGAAAGGTCTACCTGAATCCTGACGGGCACGAGTGGATGAGAGCCAAGTGGAGCAAGCCAATTCGGAAGTATTGGAAAATCTCCGAACAGATGATGATTAAGTGGTCGGATTTAGATATATGTGATTCCGTAAATATAGAGAAATACATTCATGAGCAGTATGACGGTAAAGGAATAAAGGGAAGAAATCCTAAAACAACTTTTATTGCTTATGGTGCAGATCTGAAATTGAGTACATTAAATGATGATGATCCAAAGCTGATTAATTGGTATCAGGAGAAGGAGCTTATAAAAAAGAACTACTATCTTGTAGTTGGCAGGTTCGTGCCCGAAAATTCCTTTGAAGTGATGATTCGGGAGTTTATGAACAGCAAGAGCAAAAAAGATTTTGCTATCATCACGAATGTCAATGATAAATTTTTGAATGAACTTGAGCAGAAACTGCATTTTAAAAGTGACAAGAGAATCAAGTTTGTTGGTACTGTTTACAATCAGGAACTGCTGAAAAAGATCAGGGAAAATGCTTATGCATACTTTCACGGGCATACAGTAGGAGGAACAAATCCTTCTCTGATTGAAGCGCTTGGAAGTACCGATTTAAACTTGCTTGTTGATGTTGGATTCAATAAAGAGGTTGCTGAGGACTGTGCTTTGTATTGGAGCAGGGAGCCAGGTAACCTTGCTAAGTTGATTGATGCAGCGGACAAAATGGATCCGGAACAAATTGCTGAGATGGGCATAAGGGCAAAAAAACGAGTTGCAGAAGAGTACACTTGGGATAAGATTTGCGGAATGTATGAGAAAGCCTTTTTGAACATAGAAATTGATAATAAAATTTGAATTAAAGAAAGACCGCATAATATGAAAAAAGCACTGATAGTTACAGCCTTTGCACGTTTTGTGAAGAGCTTTTTGACAAATGATATACGTATTTTGCAAAGCATGGGATATGAAGTACATTGTGCAGCAAATATCAACCATGCCGGCGCTGAATGTATGAGTGACTACTTTAAAGAAATGAAAGTCACCTTCCACCAGATTGATTTTTCATCGAACCAACCATTTTCAAAAGAAACAATTGTATCGTACAAAGAAATGAAAAAGTTGTTTAGTGAGTACCATTTCGACTTGATTCATTGTCATACTCCAATTGCAGGCGCAATAGCAAGAGTTACATGCAAAAAACAGCGTAATCAAGGAAGCAAGGTTATATATACTACACATGGATTTTATTTTCATAAGCATTCCGGTAAAAAAACATGGCTTGTTTTCAAAACGATAGAAGATTGGATGTCACGATACAGCGATGCAATAATCACGATAAATCACGAGGACTTTGATAATGCTAAGAAAATGCATTGTAAAAAAGTATTTTATATTCCGGGAGTCGGAGTTGACACAAACCGCTTTAAGAATGTAGAGATTGACCGAGATAAGTACAGAGCAAAGCTTGGAATTTCAAAAGACGACTTTTTGATTTTAGCCGTCGGAGAGTTATCACATCGTAAAAATCATCAGATTATTATTAAAGCATTAGCAGAAGCAGAAATTCCCAATGCTGTATTTATGATTTGCGGAAATGCCTTGACTAGTGCAAACACAAAGAGTGAGCTTGAAGATTTAGCAAAAAAATTGCACATTGATTTGCATCTGATGGGTCTGAGAGATGATATTCCACAAATTTGCAAGTGTGCCGATATCGGGGTTATGCCTTCTACACGAGAAGGATTGGGTTTGTCCGGCATAGAAATGCTGGCATCAGGATTGCCTGTTGTAGCTTCTGATGTTCACGGAATTGTTGACTATATTTCTGACGGTCAGGATGGTTATCTGTGCAATCCGTATGATGAGCACGGTTATGCAGAGGCTATAAAGAAGTTGTGTTCGGAATCATTAAGAAATTCGATGAAAGCTAACTGCATAAGATATGCAGCTCCGTTTGACAAAAAATACTCTTATCAAAAAATGCGGGAAATTTATAACGAAATTCTGAATTGACAGGAATAGTTGCTATGAGGATACTTCATTATTCATTAGGGTTTCCACCGTTCAGAACGGGTGGTATGACAAAGTATTGCTTGGATCTTATGGAAGAACAAGCAAAGACAGGGCATACGGTAGGAATGCTCTGGCCCGGTAAAATTGAAAAATATGATAGCAGATGTGAAATAAAGAAAAGGAGAAGATACTTATTAAGCAGTATTGTTGCTTGTGGTAATTATGAGCTGGTAAATCCACTGCCTATTTCTCTTCTGAACGGCATAACTGATGTTGACGCATATACTGCTCCAAAAGCTCAAAAAGCATTTGATTTATTTTTCAAAATGCACAACCCGGATATTTTTCATATACATACGTTAATGGGGCTTCCCAAAGAACTGCTGATTGCCGCAAAAAACAACGGTGTTCGAATCGTATTTACAACGCATGATTACTTTGGAATTTGCCCAAGGACAAGCTTGGTGTTTGGAAACCATATATGTGAATACAGCTCTGATTGCAGAAATTGCGATTACTGCAATAAAGGTGCGCTGTCGTTGAAAAAAATCCGAATGATACAAAGCCCTCTGTATCGGGCAATAAAGGATAATGGGGCAGTAAAGAAGCTTCGAAAGAATGCCATCGCACAACAGCGGGAGAGAAGCGAAGATATTGACAAAATTCTTGAAACTGAGAGCGAAAATACATATGACTGGAGCAGAGCTGCGCAATACGAAGAATTAAGAGAATATTATTACAGCTGCTTTGAACTGTGTGATGTGGTTCATTTTAACAGCAGTGTGACAGAAGCTGTGTATAGGAAACATAATGTCCCGATTAATAAAGGAAACACTATTTCGATAACGCATGCCGGCATGAAAAATCATCGCATAAAGAAAGAATTTTCCGATACAATCAGATTCTCCTATCTTGGAGCCTTCTCTACGAGAAAGGGCTGTGAAATACTGATTCAGGCAATGGATGAAGTCTATAAACACGGATATAGAAATTTTAAGCTGAATGTATTTGCGCCGTTTCCTTATCAACGGGATTATATTGTACAGAGAGAGCCATATCGTTACGATCAGATAAAAAGCGTGTTTGAAGAAACAGATGTGCTGATTTTACCAAGCATCTGGTATGAAACATTCGGATTTACGGTTCTTGAAGCATTAAGCTATGATGTTCCGGTTGTTGTATCAAATCATGCAGGAGCAAAGGATTTGGTAACAGAATTCAAAAACGGTTGGTTGACAGACCCGAACAAAGAACAGCTTGCAAAAACGATACAGAATATTTTGTCAGATGGGGGAAAAGTTCTGAATGATATGAACTCATATATGTGTGACTATGGCGTGGTAAAAACAATGAATGAGCATACGAAAGAAATTATGGAGAAATGTTATCAGCAAGAAAGCATTAAGAGAACAGAATAAATTAATCAAGCGAAGTAAAAAATAATGTATTTTTATTAAGTTGAGGATAGATATGAAGAGCGTTGGAATATTAACATTATTATATAAAAATTATAACTATGGCGGTATTCTGCAGGCATATGCGTTGACGCGGTATTTGTGCTTAAAAGGATTTGACGCAAAAGGTGTTTTATATGCAGGACACAATAATGTTGTATATCCGACGAATAAGGATAAGCTTAAGCAATACAGAAAATCTGAAATAATAAAAAGAGCATACGGGAAAATTGAGGGAAAGATAAACAGCAGAAAAATTGCCGGCTTGATTTCCGACCGCCGAAATCTGTTTTTGAATTTTGAAAAGGAGTATATACCAACAACATCAGTATATAATGACTTTGACTTATCAAGGCTTGATAAGGAATTTGATTATTTTATAAGCGGATCGGATCAGGTCTGGAATCCAAACTGCGCATTTCTGCCTTTTTTGCAGGGCTTTGTAAAAGATAACCGAAAGAAGATTTCTTATGCCGCCAGCATCAGCAGAAACACCCTTTCGCCGTATGAAGCAAAGACAATGATTCCGTATATAAAGCAATTTCAAAGCTGCTCAGTGAGAGAAAAGACGGCAAAAAGAATACTGGAAGCGAATGAAATTAAGAATGCTGAAGTCGTTTTAGATCCGACCTTTCTGCTGACAAAAGAGCAATGGAATGAAATTATCCCGCCTGAAACAAAAAATGAAAAGTATGCATTAGCATATTTCTTTTCAGACAGCAAGGCATATCGGGAGAAAATACAGGATTTCTGCAAAAAACACAATATGAAGCTGTACTATATTCCTTATGCCAAACAAGAGTATATTGCAACAGATGCTAAAGGAGAAGGAATTGCGCAGGAACAGGTGGGACCAATTGAATTTTTAAAACTGATTCGTGATGCGGAATGTGTTTTTACGGATTCATTTCACGGTGTTGCACTTTCAATTAATCTTGAAAAAGAGTTTGTGGTATTTGAGCGTGATTCGAAAAAATCAGGCGCATCTATGAATTCGAGAATATATGACATTCTGAAACTTTTTAATTTGAATAACCGCCTGTTGCACGATGCTTTATGCATTGAGAATACAGTAAGCAATAGGATAGACTATGCTGATGTAAATTCTATATTGAACAAAGAACGTGCACATTCTGAAGCGTTCTTAATGAGAGCTTTGTCAACGCAAACTGAGGGGAAAAGCACCGTAGAAGATAAAGTGAAGCACTATCTTCCACAGGACTACTATTCTGCCTATTCCCGTGAAAACGCTTGTGAATGTTCATCAGGAGGGGCTTTTGCCTGTTTAGCAAGAACAGTTTTGCAAAACAGCGGAGTAGTCTATGGAGTAGGATTTGATTCCTCATTTAATGTAATATATAAGAGAATCGCCGAGCTTGAAGATTTGCCTCAGATTTTAGGCAGTAAGTATGTGCGCAGTTCATTTACCGATCAGGCATCTTTTGAGACGATATTGTCAGATTTAAAGAACGGAAAAAAAGTTCTGTTTTCAGGTGTGGGATGTCAAGTGGCTGCATTAAAGCTTTTTTTGAAAAACAAAGGGCAAAGTGATGAATACCTGACAACAGTTGAAGTAGTGTGTCACGGAACGCCAACAGTTAAGATTTGGAATTCCTATAAAGAATTTATGCAGAGAAAGTATGGCGCAGTATTAAAGAATGTTAATTTTCGTGATAAAAAATTTGGTTGGAAAGCATATTCGATGTATATGCTGTTTGAAAACGGCCGTACTTATCGGAAAATTATGAACGCTGATCCATATATGCTGATATATCTTTCCGGATACAGTGTCGCAAACGGGTGCAGCGAATGTTTACAGAAAAGAAACGACAGAGTTTCCGATATAACATTAGGAGACCTATGGGGAATAAACGTACCTGAGTTATCTGATGTTGCTAAAGAGGGACTTTCTTTAGTTACCGTTAATTCGGATAAAGGAAAGACTCTTTTGGAAAACTCCGTTGAAAAACTGAAGATAGTTGCTCTTTCGCCTGAGCAGCGGATTACGGCACTATCTAACTTGATGGGAAGCTGTTCCGATGTACCGATCGAGGATAAAAATATATTTAATCAAGCCTTGTATAAGGGTGGATTTGGAGAAGCATATCGGTTTTGGAAAAAACGAAACCGTAACTACTATGTGATTGGTAAGATTAAGGCTGCAATAAAAAAGCACTGCAAATGAATAATATTTATATAAATATGAAAGAGAACGGCAGGATACGGACAACAGAGGCTTTTGGCAAAGTGGTTGGAGGTTAAAATGGGAAACGGAAAGAAAATACTGAATAAACTTTTTAATATGCTTCCAATCAGCGAAGCTGCAAAGCATAAAGCACACGTTGCTTGGTCCGAACATAAAATCCGGAAAGAGGAAAAACAAGATCAGAATGTTGAATTAAAAATTCAGCAGGATGAAGTAACTGTCAAAGCATATGCAGAGGATATACTTTCATCTTACGGTCGAAGAATGCCTGAATATTGTGGGTATGAAAAGCACGACAAAATATCTACACCATATCATTTATCGGCATATTATCTTACCCAATTTCATCCCAATCCTCAAAATGATGAATGGTGGGGAAAGGGAACTACAGAGTGGAACAACGTAAATCAGGCGGTTCCGCAATTTGTGGGACATTATCAGCCCAGAAAGCCCGGAGAGCTTGGATATTACGATCTTAGGCTGAAAGAGAATATGGAACGTCAGATTGAATTGGCTAAAAATTACGGCATTTCTGAATTTTGTTTCTATTATTATTGGTTTGACGGAGAACGATTGCTGGAACGTCCGCTGAATATGTTTCTGCAAAATCCCGATTTGCAGATAGACTTTAGTTATTGCTGGGCAAACGAGAACTGGACGAAGCGTTTTTCAGGAACCGATACCGGCGCTTTGATGAAAATAACACAGAGCGTTGAAAGCTACAGTCGCTTTATCGATGCCGTTCTTGAGGATATGAAAGACAGTCGTTATCATCGAATCAACGGAAAGCCTGTTTTGTCTGTATATCGCCCCAGCTCTATGCCTGAGCCAAAAACGGTTACTTTAAATTGGCAGAAAAAAGCTGAAGCCGTTCTGGGAACAAAGTTGTATCTGATTGCTGTATCAGAGGGTGAGAACAAGACAAATTGGCTTGAGAAAGGCTTTGACGCTTCAACAGAGTTTCAGCCGAGAAGTATTGAACAAAGGTGTGTCAATATTACAGGAAACGTTAAACCGCTGAGAAAAGATTTCAGCGGCAAAATATATGATTATGCGGATTTGGTAGAACACAGGCGATACAATACTGATGCAGACAGAAAATGTTATCCCGCAGTTATGCCTATGTGGGATAATACCGCACGCAGAAATCACAGAGGTACAATTTTTCACGGTGCAACACCCGGATTATATAAACAATGGTTGACTGATGAGTTAAGCCTTGTTGATCAAAATAAGTCTTTGGATGAGAAACGCATTTATATAAATGCGTGGAATGAATGGGGAGAGGGTGCATATATGGAGCCTGATTATGCGTTCGGATATGCTTATTTGCAGGCTACATACGAAGCTGTTAATAATAAATAATCTCATAAAAAATATTGAAAGGAATGAGCGTGTATGATGATAAGAATTGAGAGAAAAGGGCACACATATACAGATAATACGCTGTATGATAAAGCAATGCGCTTATTTCTTGCTCTTTTTGTGGTTGTTCCTGTTAATTATGGCATCGGCCCTTTAAATTTACCAAGATTATTTTCTTTGGCAATAGTTGTGCTTTTTATGTTTAGAAACAAAACCATAAAATTAAAACCTTTGAGAAGAAATAATATTTTGTTCTGGGCTTTTATTATCTTACACATTGTTCAGCTGCTTTTCGGCGGAAGCGTTCTTATAGCAGTATCATATTTTTTGTCATATTTTTTAGTTACATATATATGTATTATTTATTTTGACTGTGAATCTAAAGTTTATAAATTTATCGATGATTTGATAATTGTTGCGACAGTGCTTGCGTTGATAGGTATGATTGAGTCGGTAAGCGGCAGATATTTGATTCAGGGATCAATATTGAATGCTGAAAAAGCTGTGCGATATGGCTTTTTAAGATGTGCCGCAACCTTCGGACATCCTATTGGGTTTGGATTGTTTCAGGCGTGCATTGCTCTATTGGCTTTTTACAGAATATCTACTGTTAACAGTAAAAAACGAAGAAAAAGATTTATCGTTTGTTATATTGCGATAGTAGTAAGCTGTTTTTTGACAGTTTCAAGATTGGCAATGTGTTTTTACGCAGCCGGACAAGTATTACTTGCATTTAAGATGGGAGTTAACAAATTCATAAAATATTTGATGTTTGTAGTATTGTTCTTTACGGTTGCGCTGACAGTTCTGGATATTGCGGGAATAGATTTGTTTGGAAGTCTGATAACAGATTTTGTTGTTTCGTTTGAAAATATGTTTTTAGGTGCAGATAATGTTACATCAAGTGATACTGTTGGCTTTGGAAATCGTATGGATTTATATGGCTGGGTAATAAAAGATGTTGGAAATGATTGGCTGTTTGGCAAAGGCGCAGAAGCACAGTTTGCATATAAAATGTATGATTGGTTTACAAAGACTTCAATCGAAGTACAGTATCTGAATATATTTTATAATTTCGGACTTGTAGGCGTTATAAGCCTGGTAATAAGCTATATCGGAAATATTGTCTATATGTCAAAGAAGAATATCGGAAAATTTGACTCAGAAAAGAAACTTGTTTTGAGTTCTGTGCTCCTGATAATTTTTGTCATTTACTA
>CAZNUF010000016.1:0-10902 GCA_964576125.1 uncultured Ruminococcus sp.
GCTGATTTTATATTTCACACAATTTGTGTATTTTTAGTTTTAATAAGGTACTACGAAATTAATTTTAAACGTTTCCTATATATCCGTAGGGGACGGCATCCTTGACGTCCCGTTTCATAAATTGCAACGCAATTTATGAAATATGGCGAACACTGTTCGCCGCTACATTATAATATCAATCATCTGTTTATGCCGTAGGGGCGACCCTGCGTGGTCGCACGAAACATTTAAAATTCCAAAACAAGCATTTCACAGCTTAACGGCGCAACGTACAGCTTGCCGTTTTCAAGCTTTGAGCCGAACAGCGGCTTTGCGTCTGCATATCCCGGAGGAGTTTCAATTTCAACACTCCTGTCAAACAAATTGAACGTGCAGTAAATTGCCGAGTGGTCGTCGTGGCGGATATACGAAAGCCTGCGTTCCTTTGCGTAGACATTGACAAATTCTCCGTCCCAGAGCGCAGAGCAGGACTTGCGCAGATTGCCGAGCTTTTTGTGCCACTCGATAAGCTCCTTGTTCTCCTTGCCCCAAGGGTAACAACAGCGGTTGAACGGGTCACGGTAACCCTCCATTCCCGCCTCGTCACCGTAATAAACGCACGGAAAACCGGGGAGAGTGTACTGCATTGCGGCGGCAACCTTGTATATTTTTATTCCCATTTCACGCTGTTCGTCTGACAGATGTGTTTCAGCCTGCCAGCGGCGGTCACGTCCGTTAAGCGGCTCGCCTGCAATCATAGTCAGCGCACGCTCGGTGTCGTGGGTTGAAAGCGAGTTCATCAGCACACGCAGAACGGGACGGGGGTAGTTCTCGATTACGCTCATAATCGTGCTCATTGTATAACGTGCGTCCTGCCCCTTGCAGAAGTCGAGAATTGCGTTTCTGAAAACGTAGTTCATAACAGAGTCAAGCTGTTCGCCGAGCAAAAACTTTCTCCTTGCACCGTAGCTTTCCTTGTTGCTTGCGTCCTCCCAGACCTCGCCGACAATGAAAGCCTCGGGGTTTTCTTCCTTGACAGATTTGCGCAGATTTTCCATAAATTCGTCGGGAAGCTCGTCGGCTACGTCAAGCCGCCAGCCCGAGTTTCCGTATCGCATATATTTGCGCACGATTCCGTCTTTGCCGTTGATATATTCGTTAAATCCGGGCGAGGTTTCAATGACCTCGGGGAGCGTGTAAAAGCCCCACCACGAGTTGTAATTGTCGGGCCACTCGTTGAATTTGTACCAGCTGTAGTACGGCGAGTTTTTGTCACGGTAAGCGCCGCCGTCGCCGTATCTGCCCGAGCGGTTAAAGTAAACACTGTCCGAGCCTGTGTGCGAGAATACGCCGTCGTTTATAATGTGTATTCCACGCTTTTTTGCCTCACTGCAAAGCTCCTTGAAGTCCTCGTCAGTTCCCAAAATCGGGTCAACGTGCGAATAGTCGCCTGTATCGTAGCGGTGATTTGAGTACGCCTCGCCTATCGGATTGAGGTAAATACAGCTTACGCCGAGTTCCTCAAGGTAGTCGAGCTTCTGCGTAATTCCCTTGAGGTCGCCCATAAAGAAGTCGCTGTTGGTAATTTCGCCGTTTTCGTCAGGCTCCCACTGCGGAAGAGCGTACCAGTCCTCGTTGCGTGTAAAGTCGGTGCGCTTGAGGTTCTTTTCCTCACCGCTGAAGTTAAAGCGGTCGGGAAAAATCTGATACATAACTCCGCCGACAGGCCATTTCGGAGTGGTAAAGCCCTTTTTGTAGCAGGTAATCTGCCAGCTCCTGCCGGGAGAGGGCTCAATCGTGCTGATATTATATGCATCCGAGGGCACAATATAGCGTGTTCCCTCGTTTGTATGAAGCTTAAAGCCGTACCAGTAAAGACCGATTCTGTCGGGAGTAAACGAGCACTCCCAAATTTCGGTGTCGTCGTCAAACGTGCCTGCCCAAAGAAAGTTTGTAAAAACCCAGTTGTAGTCGTAGTCGTACTTTACGCAAAGCTCGGCTTTCTGAGTTTTCAGCCTGCGTGGTACGAGTATGCGCAGGAAAATTTTAGTATCCTGCTCAACTGCTCCGAACGGTGCACGGTAATATAGTTTTTGTGAATCAAAAGGAACGGGCATAAAATCACTTCCTTGTAAATAATAATATTCATATTCAGCAAAATTGTTTTAAATAAATACAAAATTATATACACTTTCATTCTACCATAAATGTGTTAAAAATTCAAATAAATTTGAAAAAATTAAGTAAATTTCGTCAAAACACCTTTATTTAGCAAAAATTTCCGCAAATATATAAAATACCCTTTTATATTTCTCAATTTTATATTATAATTTATAATAACTGTAATTATATGAAAAATAACGGTATGGGTGGGATTGAAATGGTAAAAAAGAGAGTCAGCGTTCAGATTGAGGGAAGAAACTATGCGCTTATTACCTCTGACGATGAAAAGTACGTTGAGTCAGTTGCCGACGAAATTACAAATCGTATTCGAAAGGCGGCTCAGTCGAGCAAGCACCTTGACACTCGTGATTGCGCAATTCTTGTTGCACTTGACTTGTGTGATGACAGAAACAAGGCGCAGAAAAAGAACAAGGATATTGTCGGCAAGGCGGACAAGATTATTCAGAACACAAACGAGCTGAGCAGGTCCTGCAAGGAGTACAAGGAAAGACTTGCCGAGGCTATCAACGAAAATACCAGCCTTACAAGGAGAATCAGAGTGCTTGAAGAGCAGTTAAGAGTTCTTTCAAAGGAAAACGGAGAACTTAAAAATCAGCTTGAAAAGTGCGGAAAGCTTGAAGAGGCTGAAAAGGCTTTGCAGGAAGAAAAGGCTGAAAAGGCCAAAAACAGCTTAGAAATGAAGCAGTATTCTCTGTTTGACAAGGACGATAAAAAGAAAAATGCAAAAAACGCAAAACATTGAGATTCTCGCTCCCGCAGGAGGCTATGACAGCCTTGTTGCGGCGGTAAGGAGCGGAGCAGACGCAGTTTATCTGGGCGAAAAGTCGTTTTCGGCTCGCACCTCCGCTAAAAATTTTGACGACGACGAGCTGAAAAAAGCCGTTGCATATTGCCACATTCACGGCGTTAAGGTTTACGTAACGATAAATACGCTGATTTTTGACGACGAGTTTGAACAGCTTAAAAATGCGATTATTTCAGCCGCAAATGCTGACGCAGACGCTCTGATTGTTCAGAATCAGGGTGTTGCACGTCTTGCAAGAAAGCTTGCGCCGAAGCTCCCCTTGCACGCCTCAACGCAGATGAGCGTTCACACCGCCTCGGGTGTTCGTGCACTGTATGAAATGGGCTTCAAGCGTGTTGTGCTGTCACGTGAAATGAGCAAGGACGAAATCAGAAAATGCGCCGAAATTCCCGTTGAGCTTGAGGTTTTCGTTCACGGCGCACTGTGTATGAGCGTGTCGGGACAGTGTTATTTCAGCGCAATGCTCGGCGGTCGCAGCGGCAATCGGGGAGCGTGTGCCCAGACGTGCAGGCTTCCGTTTTCGGTCGGCAAAAACAAAGACGGCTATGCGCTCAGCCTTAAGGATAACAGCCTGATAAATCATATAAGCGAGCTTGAAGAAATCGGCGTTACCTCGGCAAAAATCGAGGGCAGAATGAAACGCCCCGAGTACGTCAGCGCCGCCGTAAGGGCGTGTAGGGAACAGCGTGACTTCGGATTTGTCAGTGACGAAACGGCGAAAACCTTAAGGGGAGTTTTCTCACGCACAGGCTTTACCGACGGATATTTTACGGGAAAGCTCGGAAAAGAAATGTTCGGTACACGCACAAAATCTGACGTTGTTTCGGCTGACGAAAAGCTGTTTTCGTCAATCCGTCAGACGTACAAGGACGAAATTCAGAACATCTTAATCAGCGGAAAATTCACTGCAAGGCTCGGTGAAAATCCGATTCTTGAAATTACGGACGGAGAGCATACGATAACGAAAAAAGCCGACTTGCTCTGCGAAAAGGCGATTAAGACGCCGCTTGACAGCGACAGGTGCAAATCACAGCTTACCAAAACGGGCGGCACGGCTTATAAATTTGAAAAGCTTGAAACCTTTATCGACAGCGACATTTCACTTCCGCTTTCTGCACTGAACTCACTGCGGCGTGAGGTGCTTGCAGAGCTTGACGAAAAGCGAAGTAAAATTCATAGCTATACTATTAATAATATAGAAATTTTTGAGGATATACAGCCGTTTAAGGGCAAAAAAAGAGCCGTTCGGGCAAGAACGGCAGGCACGAAAATCGGTAACGGTTTTAAGGAATGTGAGCTTGTTTTTGTTCCGCTGTTTTCCGACATCAGGGAAATAAAACGGCTGAAAAACGAGGGATTTAAAATCGGCGTTGAAATTCCCCGAGGAATGTTCGGACGTGAAAAGCAGATTGAAACTGCACTTGAAAAAGTTAAGGAAATCGGAATAAGTGACGTGCTTTGCCACAATATAGGCGCACTTTATCAGGCAAAATCGCTTAATATGATTCTTCACGGCGGATTCGGACTGAATCTTGTGAATACCTACGATTTGCTGTGGGCGCAGGAATACGGACTGAAGAGCGTAGAGTTGAGCTTTGAGCTTACGTTTGAGCGCATTAACCGACTCGGCGGCACAATTGACAGGGGCGTAATCAGCTACGGCTATCTTCCGCTTATGCTGTGTCGGAACTGCCCGAACAAGAGTAGCGGAATTAACTGCAAAACTTGCAAAAATCAGTTAAAAATGCAGGATAGGAAAGGCAAACATTTTTATCTTAAGTGTGACGGAAACTGCACCGAGGTGCTCAATTGCGTGCCTCTTTTTATTGCCGATGAAGAAATTTCAAAACTTTCAACATCTTTTAACATTTTACGTTTCACTGTTGAAAACTATGTGGAAAACGTGGAAAACATTAAAGATTTCAATGGGTTTTCGATGTTAAAAGACAAATTCACACGTGGATTATATAAAAGAGGTGTTGAATAAAATGTCAAAAGTGTTGAAAGGGTTTAATTTTTAAAAAGGAATTATAAAAAATTCTTCTGCCGAAAATTACAATTCAGTAATATTCTTAACGGAAATTTTAAAAAGGAATTAAAAAAATATTTGTGAATTAGTTATTCAAAATTTGCAGGAAATGAAGGATGGTTAAATATGGAAATCAAAATAAAAAAGCTTAAAGTAAACGCAAAAATCCCCAAAAGAGCCACAAGCGGCTCGGCAGGAATGGATTTATACGCCTGCATTGACGAGCCGATTACTCTTGCTCCCGGTCAGCTTGCAATCGTGCCGACAGGCATCGCAATTGCTCTGCCCGACAACAGCTGTGCGGCGTTCCTCTACGCTCGGAGCGGTCTGGGCGTTAAGCACGGAATCTGCCTTTCAAACGGCGTCGGAGTAATCGACAGCGACTACAGGGGCGAAATCTGCGCCGGTCTTTGCAACGTGTCCGACAAGCCCTACACAATCGAGCCTGACGAGCGTGTGTGCCAGATGGTAATTGCGCCCGTATTCACCCCCGACGTTGTCGAGGTAAACGAGCTTGACGACACCGACAGAGGAGAAGGCGGTTTCGGTTCAACAGGGAAACACTAATTCGGAATGCGTAATGCGTAATGCGGAATTATTTGTAATGTTGCGTTTTGTTCGGAAATGTTTGATTGTAACTGAAACGTTTGTTATTGCCAACGGGCAGCCACATAGGGCTGCCCCTACAGAAATTCCGCATTCCACATTGTAAATCATCGAACCTGCGATGATTTACAAAACTCTTTCATACAGCATTTTTCGCATTTCGGACTGCGTGCGGTGCATACTGCTCTGCCGTGAAGTACAAGCCTGTGGCAGAAATCGTTGCTCTCCTCGGGCGGCAGTAAATCACGCAGTGCAAACTCAATCTTTTTCTGGTCTTTCAGGTTGTGCAGTCCCAGCCTTTGCGTAATGCGTATGCAATGCGTGTCAACGACTACGGCAGGCTTGCCGAAAATATCGCCGCACACAAGGTTTGCGGTCTTTCTGCCGATTCCGGGCAGTTTAATCAAATCGTCAATATTATCGGGCACAACTCCGCCGAAATCGTCACGCAGCATTTTTGCCAGCTCAACAATATCCCTTGACTTCGTCTTGTAAAGACCACAGCTTTTTATATACTCTGCAACCTCGTCGGCTGTCGAATTTGCAAAATCGTCAACAGTCTTAAACCTTTCAAACAGCGCAGGCGTTACCATATTAACCCTTGCGTCGGTGCATTGAGCCGCAAGGCGAGTTGCAATCAAGAGCTGGAGAGGGTCTGTGTACACAAGCGAGCAGATTGCCTCGGGATACTCCTTTTTTAAAGCGTTTACGGCGTTTATCGCAATTTGTTTTTTAGTCAAAAAATCACCCACTAAATTTAATTCGGAATTCGGAATGCGTAATTCGGAAATTTTTAAAACTTTCACTTACTGAAAATATTTTATCATATACTGTTTTTTATTGCAATCAGATTGGAAAACCGGTAGAATAAAATCAAACAACAATTTACGGACGGTGACTTCACTATGTATAAAAATTATATTTTTGACCTTTACGGAACTCTTATCGACATCAACACTGACGAATGGTGCGACGATTTGTGGAAGAAAATGGCTGTTATCTACGGCTACAAGGGCGCACACTACACCTATGACGAGCTTAACAGCGAGTACGGCAGACTTGTCGAGCTTGAAAAAGCAGCTGTAAGAAAACGCCACCCCGAATACAAGGTGGTTGACATTCAGATTGAAAAGGTTTTCAAAAAGCTCTTTACACAAAAGGGCGTTAAGACAACAAAGGCGCAGATTGCGTTTGTTGCCGAGGCTTTCCGTTGCTACTCTACAAAGTACATAAAGCTCTACGACGGCGTAATCGACTTGCTCGATACGCTCAAGGCAAAGGGCAAGAAGATTTATCTTCTCTCAAACGCACAGCGCAGCTTTACCGAAAACGAGCTTAATATGCTCGGACTTACAGAATACTTCGACGGAATCTGTATAAGCTCCGACGAGGAGTGTTCAAAGCCCGATTTCTACTACTACAAAACGCTTTTCGACCGCTACGGTCTTGAGAAGAGTGAGTCAATTATGATTGGCAACGACTACCTTTCCGACATCGGCGGAGCGGCTGACTTCGGAATCGACAGCCTTTACATTCACCAGAGCATTTCACCCGAAATAGAGGGCGAGCTTCGCAGTACCTACACAGTAATGGACGGCGATGTTTACAAAATTAAAAAGCTGACGGTAAAATAAAACATTCATAACCCTGCTCCTTGCTGTATACACTATTAAAAACAGAAACAGCGAGGTGAGAGAGTGGAAAAGAAAATACCCGACAGCGAAAAGCTTGACCGTATTCACGACAAGAATATGAACGCCTGCTCTGCATATGACTGCACTGGACTTATTCCCTCGGCAATTACGGATGAGAGCGAAGCTGAATCGTATGAACAGCTTTACCCCTACCGTGTTCCGACAGCAGACGACAAAAACAAAGAATGAAATAACAGACAACTAACGCATACCGCAAAAAATACGGTGTGCGTTTTTGTTTAATATAATACTTGAAATAAAACGCAATAAATATTATAATATAGGATAAGTATAAATTAAAGGTGGTATTATAATGCCGTTTATAAATGTTAAAACAAACGTGTCGCTTGACGATACCGCAAAAAATACAATTGAAAGCCGTCTTTCAAAGGCGATTTCGCTTATCCCCGGCAAAAGCGAGGCGTATCTTATGTGCGCTGTCGAGGATAAAATCTCTATGATGTTTCAGGGAAGCTCTAACAAAAATATTGCCTTTGTCGAGGTTAAAATCCTCGGCAGTTCCTCAAAGGACAATTATGCAAGGCTGACCGCCGAAGTCTGCAATATTTTAAGCGAAGAAGCAGGCGTAGACGGAAACAACTGCTATGTAAAATTCGAAGAAGTCAAATACTGGGGTATGGACGGATTTATGTTTTGATAAACGGGTGATTCTATGAAAAGCTATCGCAAGGAGCTGTGGTTCAACGTGCCGCAGCGCAGAAAAATTATACGCATTACCGAGGACGTGCAAAATGCAATTGACGAGAGCGGAATCAAGGAAGGCTTGGTTCTTGTAAACGCAATGAACATTACCGCCTCGGTTTTCATAAACGACGACGAAAGCGGACTGCACAGCGACTATGAACGCTGGCTTGAAAAGCTTGCGCCCGAAAAGCCGTACGATATGTACGCTCACAACGGCTTTGAGGACAACGCCGACGCCCACCTAAAACGCACAATTATGGGCAGAGAGGTTGTCTGCGCAATAACCGACGGCAGGCTTGACTTCGGCACGTGGGAACAAATTTTTTACTACGAGCTTGACGGCAAACGCCGCAAGCACGCACTGATAAAGATAATCGGAGAATAATTTGGGGGAATATTGATTATGAGAATTGTTGTACTTGCAGGAGGACTCAGCACGGAGCGTGACGTGTCGATTTCATCGGGAATACTCGTTGCCTCTGCACTGCGTGAAAAAGGGCACGAGGTTGTTCTGCTTGATGTGTTTACGGGCTACGAGCAGAATATCTGCGACATTGACGCACTTTTTAAGCAGAACTACAGCTTTACCGACAAGGCAAACGTAGGTGAAACCGTTTCCGATTTAAGCGAGGTCAGGGAAAACCGCCTGAATAAATCTGCCAGATTTATCGGAACGAATGTTATTGAAATCTGCACCGAGGCTGACATTACCTTCCTTGCACTTCACGGCGGTGAGGGCGAGAACGGACAGATTCAGGCAACGCTTGATTTGCTTGGAATCAAGTACACAGGTACGGGCTATCTCGGCTCGGCTCTTGCAATGAACAAGGGACTTACAAAGAGCGTTTTTGTTCAGAATAAAATCAACACTCCCGCAGGCGAGATTTTCAAAAGCCTTGAGGACGCAATGAGCTGGAGCATTTTCCCCTGTGTTGTAAAGCCCTGCTCGGGCGGCTCAAGCGTAGGAATTGCAAAGGCTGAAAATGAAGAGGAATACATTTTGGCTGTCAAGGACGCTTTCAAATACGAAAACGAAATTGTCGTTGAGCAGTTTGTAAAGGGCAGAGAATTTTCTGTCGGAATACTCGGCGGCAAGGCTCTTCCGCCGATTGAGATTATTCCCAAGTCGGGATTTTACGACTACGCATCAAAGTATCAGGAAGGCGCAACAGATGAAATTTGCCCTGCCGATATTGACGAGCAGACGGACAAAAAGCTCCGTGAGTCAGCCGTTGCGGCTTATAATTCGCTCCACCTGGACAGCTACGCAAGGGTTGATTTTCTTGTTGACGAAAACGGCGAGCCGTTCTGTTTAGAGGCAAACACTCTCCCCGGTATGACTCCCACAAGCCTGCTCCCTCAGGAGGCGGCTGTTGAGGGGTTAAATTACGCCGACCTCTGCGAAAAAATCATCGAAATTTCATTGGCTAAATATAAGTCGGAGGAATAATTTTCTGATATTACTGTTTTTATATACTCGAGGTAAAATATGAAAAAATTTACACTTGGCGAGATTGCCGAGTCTTGCGGCGGAAAATTCGTAGGATCAGACAGCGATAAAAATATTGAAATAACCTCTGTTGAGCGTGACAGCCGTCAGATTAAGGACGGCTCTCTTTTCCTTGCAATTAAGGGCGAGCGTGTTGACGGTCACGACTACATTGAAATGTGCTATGAAAGCGGAGCTGTCTGCGCTGTCTGCGAAAAACCGCCCGTCAATGCGGAAAAGCCGTACATTCTCGTTGACTCAACGCTTGAAGCAGTCAAGAAAATTGCAAAGGCTTACCGTCAGAAATTCGACATTCCCGTTGTCGGTGTGTCGGGCAGTGTCGGCAAAACCTCAACAAAGGAAATGCTCTACGCAGTCCTTTCGCAGAAATTCAGAACGCACAAAACGCAGGGCAACCTCAACAACGAGCTTGGCGTTCCTCTCACGTTGCTTTCAATGCCCGAGGATACTCAGGCGGCTGTAATCGAGATGGGAATTTCCGACTTCGGCGAAATGACAAGGCTTTCCGAAATGGTACAGCCCACAATCTGCGTGCTTACGATAATCGGCTGCTGTCACCTTGAAAATCTCGGCGACCGTGACGGCGTTTTAAAGGCAAAGACCGAGATGTTCAAAAACGCCGCCCAGAATGCGGAGTATATCCTCAACGGCGACGACGACAAGCTCTATTCGGTTACGGAAGTGAACGGCAAAAAGCCGATATACTTCGGCTTTGCAGGCGACAACGACTACTACGCCGAGGACATTGAAAACAACGGCGAGGGCGGAATTTCCTGCACGCTATGCTTTGAAAATACAAGGCTTAACGTAAATATTCCCGCAATCGGAAACTATATGGTCAGCAATGCTCTTGCCGCAGTTGCGGCAGGCAGACTGCTCGGTCTGAGCGACGAACAGCTTATAAACGGCGTACAGTCTTATAAGACCGTCGGCAGTCGTGCGAACGTGATAAATACAGGCAAAATCAGGATAATTGACGATTGCTACAACGCAAATCCAACCTCGGTCAAAGCCTCGCTCGATACCTTGGTGAACTTTTCGGGACGAAAGGTTGCAATTCTCGGCGATATGAAGGAGCTTGGCGCAGACGAGCTTAAACTGCATTATGAAACAGGAAAGTACGCAAAGGACAAGGGAGTTGACCTTGTAATTGCGGCAGGTCCTCTTGCAAAGGAGCTTGCAAAGGGCGCAGACGGCGAGTGGTTTGAAAGCGTTGAGCAGGTAAAATCCGCAATCCCTGCGCTGATTAACGAGGGCGACACAGTGCTTGTAAAAGCCTCGCACTCAATGCACTTTGAGGAGATTGTAGATTTTTTGAAGGAGCAGTTTTAAACAATAATTTAGCCGAGTGCCTCGGCTCGCAAATCGAGTGGAAAAGTCGGTATGTTAG
>CAZNUF010000017.1:0-4023 GCA_964576125.1 uncultured Ruminococcus sp.
CTGCACATCGGTTGACACTAGAACCTAAATCTAGCGCGTCTGCCAATTCCGCCACACCCGCATGTGTTTTTGATTGCAAGTGTTATTATACATAAAATAATCGGTTTTGTCAATAAAAACAAATTGCCCATAATCTTGAAAAATGTTATCTGATATTTTACAAAACAATGATTGAAATTACTTCCTGCATAATATATAATTAAATTAGGATAGGAAATTATAATATTCGGAACAAACTCTATACGAAGGGACGTAATTTCAATGAGAAAAACAAAAATTGTATGTACTATCGGTCCGGCTTGTAACACAAAGGAAATGCTCCTTAAAATGATTGACGCAGGAATGAACGTTGCAAGAGTAAATATGTCGCACGGCACATATGACGAGCTTGAAAAGCTTTTTGCAACAATAAAGGAAGCAATCCGTGAAAGCGGAAAGAATGTTTCAATTCTTCTTGATACAAAGGGTCCCGAGGTGAGAGTGGGCACTTTTAAGGACGGCGGAGCAAAGCTTGAAGAGGGCAAAACCTTTTCTCTGTTAAAGGAATGTGAACAGGGTGACGAAAACGGTGTCGGCCTTTCGTTCCCGAAGCTTGTTGACCTTTTCTATGCCGAAAGTGCAAAGGCAGTCGGCAGAGAGCTTTTGCTTGACGACGGTATTATTTCGCTTGTGGTCAAAGAGGTTAAAGAGGACAGAATCGTCTGCACAGTCAACAAGGGCGGCACTCTCAAGAACCGCAAGAGCATAAATATCCCCGGCTACTACATCAATATGCCCTATGTAAGCGCACAGGACAGAAAGGATATTGAGTTCGGACTTACTCACGGCGCAAATGTTGTTGCGGCTTCGTTTGTCCGTACACACGAGGACGTAAGAACCTTGAGAGATTTTATCGACAGCATCGGATTTGAATACGTTGAAATTATTGCAAAGATTGAAAATCAGAGCGGCGTTGACGATATGGACGCAATTATGGATTATGCAGACGGCATTATGGTAGCCAGAGGTGATATGGGCGTTGAAATTCCGTTTATCAAGCTCCCCGAAATCCAGAAAACGCTTATCAGAAAATGCGTTGCAAGGGGTAAATATGTAATTACTGCAACACAAATGCTTGAGAGTATGACAACTGCTCCACGTCCAACACGTGCCGAAATCAGCGACGTTGCAAACGCAGTTTACGACGGTACCAGCGCAGTAATGCTTTCAGCCGAGTCGGCGGCAGGCAAGTACCCCGTTGAAAGCGTAAAGGCTCTTGACGCTATCTGCACCGAAGCTGAAAGCAACGGCGAGTTTACCGCACTTCACGAGTATATCGAGGCTCACTCGGTTAAGGATAAAAACGCAATCAGAGGAAGTATCTGCAAGGCGGCAAAGGAAATTGCGGCGGAAGTCGGTGCAAAGGCGATTATTGTTGAGAGCGCAACAGGCAGAGTTGCAAGGGCAATGGTTCATTTCAGACCCGAAGTTCCTGTTATTGCCGTTGTTACCTCACAGCTTGTTTGCAGAAAGCTCTGCCTGAACTGGGGCGTTACTGCATTAATCGGCGAGGAAAAACGTACCTCGGACGCAATAACAAAGCAGGCTATGGAAAAGGCACTCAGCACAGGACTTGTCCACAAGGGCGATACGGTTGTTGTGCTTTCGTCAAACAGAACCTGCCCGACCTCAAGCACAGACTCACTTAACATAAGGATACTTTGATATGGATAATATAATTCTAATCGGAATGCCCGGCTCGGGAAAAAGTACGCTCGGCGTACTGCTTGCCAAAGCGTTAGGATATTCCTTTACCGATACCGATTTAATAATCAGCCGTATTGCGGGCAAGCCCCTGCAAAGAATCCTCGACGAGGATGGACTCGACAGCTTTCTTGATATTGAAGAAAAGGTCGGAGCAGAGCTTGAATGTAACAGCACCGTAATTGCAACGGGCGGCTCAATGGTGCTTTCCGAAGAAGCAATGCAGAATTTAAAGGCACAGGGCAAGGTTCTTTACATAAACGTTCCGCTTGACGAAATAAAGCGCAGAGTTACGAACATAAAGACAAGGGGAATAGCCTTTAAAAAAGGCGAAACCCTTGATGATGTCTATCAAGTAAGAGTACCGCTCTACGAAAAGTACGCCGATATTACGGTTGACTTTGTTGACTGCACCAACGGCGGAATAGAGGACACCGTTAATTTAATGGTTGAGAAGATAAAGAACGGAGATATTTTATGAGATTAGACGGAATTGGTTTATTTGTCAACGATATGGCAACAATGATTAGGTTTTATCGTGATGTGCTCGGCTTTGAAATCAAAGAAGCAGAAGATGCTGTAAACGTATATCTGATAAAAGACGGAACGCTTTTTATGCTGTACGAAAGAAAAAACTTTGAAAAAATGACAAGCAGAAAGTATGAATATCTGAAAGGTGTTAATGGTCATTTTGAAATTGCATTGTATGTAGATACTTTTGAAGAAGTGGATATTGAATTTGCAAAGGCAGTATCAAAAGGCGCCACTCCGGTATTAGAGCCTACAGATGAACCGTGGGGACAAAGAACCTGCTATATCGCAGACCCTGAGGGAAATTTAATTGAAATCGGCTCATTCAACAAACCGTTTGAGAGATAAATCGATATTTTTATAATATGGTTGGAGTTTTAAGAAATGAAAGTATTGATACTTATGGGAAGTCCCAGACTTTGCGGTAATACTGCCGAGCTTTGTAAATATTTCATAGATGAACTGCGTGTACAAAAAACAGAAGTAAAGTATATTGAACTTGAAAAAATGACTGTAAATCCTTGTGAGGAATGCTATGTTTGTCAGGACGTAGCCGGAGAGTATGGTTGCGCTCAGAAGGATGATATGGCAGAAGTAGCAAATCAAATCCTTTGGGCGGATTTGATTGTTTTAGCGACTCCGATTTTTTCATGGTACTGTACAGCGAAAATGAAAGCAGTGCTTGACCGCCACTATGGGTTCAATAAATATTACGGAAACGCAGAAGGTTGTTTATGGGAAGGCAAAAGAGTCGGTATTATTGCTACTCATGGCTATGATGGCGATTATGCAACAGAGCCGTTTGAAACCGGTGTGAAACGACTGTGTATTCATTCTAATCTCAAATATGTAGGAATGTATTCCGTACAGGATAATGATAACCTTGCTTCTTTTCAGACTGAAGAAGCCATAGAGGGGGCAAAAGCATTTGCCCGAAAAGTAATTAACGAACAGGCTTAACCCTGTTTGAGGTTCATAGTTTGTAAGCTTGACAAATTCTGGTTTAACATTTAGCTTATATTATAAACGGCAGACTGTAATTCAGCCTGCCGTTTGATTTTACCGCACGTTTTATGTATAGCGGTATTATGCGTTTAGTCCGAATGAAATTGAAATAGCGTTGTTAATGTCGTTCATTGCGCTTTCGTCAACCGAGCCCATTTTTTCCTTTAAACGCTTTTTGTCAATTGTCCTTACCTGTTCAAGCAGAACAACGCTGTCCTTTGCAAGTCCCGAGCTGTCTGCGTGCAGAGGAATGTGTGTGGGAAGATTTGCCTTTGACTGCTGGCTTGTGATTGCAGCGGCAATTACCGTCGGACTGAATCGGTTTCCCACGTTGTTCTGAACAATGAGAACAGGTCTTATTCCGCCCTGCTCCGAGCCGACAACAGGACTTAAATCGGCATAATAAATGTCACCACGACGTATATTCAAGGCTTTCACGCTCCAAATAATTTATTTACTGATATTTTTGCCTATCCGTTAGCTTTTATACAGCTATTACATAATATTTTTGGGCGTAAAATTTGTGAATATTATTCCTTGACAGAATTTTAAATTTGTATGTATCAATCAGTTTTTATCCGCTTTTATCTCTGAAAATTCAATATTCAGCTCTGCATTTTTAATTTCTGCACCCGAAATTTTTCCGTCTTTGTCTGTGGTAATAACGCAATCTCCGCTGTCGGTTTTTAAATTATATGTACATACGCTGTCGCTTTGAGTTGAAAGCTTTGCTCTGCCCTGTGA
>CAZNUF010000017.1:4123-6291 GCA_964576125.1 uncultured Ruminococcus sp.
TTTCAAAACCCTCTTGGTCATAATTCCCTCCGTAGGTGTTTTTATACATTATATGTCTTTGTTTTTTTTAAAATTACGTCAAACAAGCCGTTGAATTAAAAACCGCATTTTCTGAAAGCCTGTGGAATTTCGTCTATAAGGTCTGTCGGAAGCATTGAAATTCTGCCGAGCTTTTCGGCGGCAATATCACCCGCTAAACCGTGAAGGTAAACAGCCGCTGATGCCGCATCAAACGCCTTTGCTCCTTGTGCAAGCAAAGAGCCGGTCATTCCTGCAAGCACATCTCCGCTTCCGCCTGTAGCCATTCCCGAATTTCCCGTTCGGTTAATCAGAATTTTCCCATCAGGGGCAGAGATAATTGTTCCCGAACCTTTCAGCACTGTAACAACGCTGTACTCCTTTGCAAAATCAGCCGCAACTTCGGCTCTGTTTTCGTTTACGGCTTTCGGAGTTGACTTTACAAGCCTTGCCATTTCACCGGGGTGGGGAGTAATGATAATCGGTGCTTTTGCCTTTTTCAGAATATCGGGATTTTCAGCAACGCAATTCAGTGCGTCTGCGTCAAGCACAAGCGACTTTGTACAATTTTCCAAAAAAGAATTAACAAGCTCTGCGGTATCATCGCACACCGACAAGCCGCAACCGATAAGCACTGCACTTGACTTTTCAGCCTCGCAAAGCAGAAAATCAATATTGCTTTTGCTGATATTGCCGTCAGGCGTTTCTTCAAGCGGAAAAAATACGCTCTCAAAAATTGCACCTGCCGCAATCGAATAAATGCTTTTCGGTAACGCTGTTTTCAGAAGTCCAATTCCGCACTTTAAAGCCGCCTTACCGGCCATAATCGCCGCACCTGCCATACCGTAACAGCCGCAAATGCAAAGCAGTGAGCCGAGCGTTCCTTTGTTAGCGTCATCAGGACGGTCAAAAACTGCCTTTTTAACAATATTTCTGTCGGTTTGCTCCATTAAATCAACCTGCATTTCTCTTATAGAATAGCTTTAAAACAATATCCTTGTTAAGATACCTTTTCATACCCTCTAAAATCTGCTCGTTGGGTGAGAAAATCAACAGGCATTTGCCGTAAGCGGCACTGTTGAAAACCGCATAATAATTTTCGTTGTCTTCGTCAATGTCACGGGCGGCAATAAAGCTCTTGGTAAATCTCATACCGTCAACCGACTTTTCGCCCTTTTCAAGCTTTTCAATTTCTCTTATCGGCACTTTGCATACACGTTTTCTTTTGCGCAGTGAAATTACCTTTGCAATTTCAAGCTCGTCGCCCATAACAGAATACTCAAATTCAACTCTCTGCGAGGTAAAAATGTACCACACAACGTATATTCCGCCCATAAACAAAAACAGTCCGATATAGAACATATATGCCGTAATTACAAATGCGAGCACTGAAAATACTATCGGTATCATAATGAGAATCAGAACAGACAGAATTTTGATTATAAGATTTTTAGGTTTGTTTACTCTTTTAACAACTTGTTCGTTAAAGCCTTCCAATGTTTTGTCTCCTTTTTGGTAATTTTCCCTATAATAATATCATAAATAAGCGTTGTTTTCAATAGTTTAAAATAAAATGTTGTGCATAAAAAAGGGGACGCAAATGCGCCCCCTGAAATACATATAAATTAAATCTCAATTGTTTTGATTGAATCAAACTCGTCAAGAATTTCCTTTGACGGTTTCTTTGTGAGCAAGGATACAACTACATTTACAATCAGTGCAAAAGCAAAGCCTAAAACGAGTGAGTAAAGGTTTGTTGCGCTGTAGAGCGTTGCGCCGTTTACAAGCGGCAGGTAGTCCCATACGATAACGGTGAGTGCGCCCGTAGCCATACCCGAAATTGCACCTGCAAGTGTTGAGCGTTTCCAGAACAGTGCAAGCAGAACAACAGGACCGAATGCCGAGCCAAAGCCTGCCCAAGCGTCGGAAACAAGTCCCATAATGCTTGAATTCGGGTCAATTGCAATAAAGAATGCGATTACGGCAACAACGATAACAGCAATTTTTCCTACCCAGAGTGCGTTCTTTTCGGAAGCGTCCTTTTTGATAACGCCCTTGTACATGTCCTCTGAAACAGCCGAAGCAGTAACGAGAAGCTGACTGTCTGCGGTTGACATAATAGCCGCTAAAATTCCGCAGAGGAAAATACC
>CAZNUF010000017.1:6391-10729 GCA_964576125.1 uncultured Ruminococcus sp.
GGCATACCGAAGTAGCCGAGTCCCCAAGCGAGATTTGAAATAATCGAAACGGCAGAAATCGGAGTGCCGTCGTCGTTTTTCAGGAAATTAAGGAAGTTATCGGGATTTGAAACGCCGTTTGAAACGAGTGCGTCCGAAAATCCTGTTTTGTAAGTAAGAGTTGCATATGCAAGAATCGGAACGGACATAATCGCAATAAGCATAAGCAAGCCCTGAATAAGGTCAGTTGTACAAACAGCCTTGAAGCCGCCCATAAAGGTGTACACAAGTATTACAAGTGCGGCTACGCAAAGTCCGACCATATAAATTGTGTTGTAGTTTCCTGTTTCTGCATTTCCGTCCGAGAACAGAGTAGCAAAAAGCTTTGCGCCCGAGCTGAATGCCGAAGCTGTGTAAACCGTAAAGAATACAGCGATGATAACAGCGGAAACAATTTTGATGATTCCCCTCTTGTCACGGTAGCGGTTCTGGAAAAAGCTTGGAATAGTAAGCGAGTTTCCTGCAACGATTGTGTATTTTCTGAGTCTTGCCGAAACGATGTACCAGTTAAGAATTGTGCCGATTAAAAGACCGACTGCAATCCACACTTCACCCGTACCTGCAAGATATACCGAGCCGGGAAGTCCCATAAGAAGCCAGCCGCTCATATCGGAAGCCTGCGCCGACAGCGCCGCAGTCCAGCCACCTAAATTTCTTCCGCCCAGAAAGTAGTCCTCGTTGTTCTTGGTGCTTTTTGAGTAGATAAAGCCGATTACAATCATCATTACAAGGTAAGCGGCAAACGCACAAAGAACTATAATGTTGTTGGTGCTAATCATTCTTTCCTCCCGTATGTTATAGATTTTGTAAACAATACTTTATTATAGTAGCAAAAATATGTAAAAAAATCAAGTAAAATGCGAATTTGATGTAAAATATTGAAAAAGCTGTTCCAAAATCAGCGTTTGTGTTGATTTAAATATGCAAAAGTAATATAATAAAGTAACAGCAATCCGATTATTTTCGGTTTGATTAATAATCCGGACAGAAGGTTAAAAATGGAATTTGTAAAAAGAACATGGGCGGAAATTTCGCTTGACGCAATCGCCCATAATTTTAATGAAATTAAAAATAAAATTGACGGCAAAGCTAAAATTTGCTGTGTTATCAAGGCTGACGGCTACGGTCACGGCGCAGTTGAGCTTGCCCATATATATGAAAAGCTCGGCGCTGACTTTTTTGCCGTTTCAAATATTGACGAGGGCGTGGAAATCAGAAATTCGGGCTGTACTCTGCCTATAGTCATTCTCGGGTACACTCCCGTTACTGAGGCTGCAAGGCTTTCGGAATACAATATTTCTCAGGCGGTATTCTCTCTTGAATATGCAAAGTCACTTTCGGACGAGTGTGCAAAGCAAGGCTGTGAGTGCAAAATTCACATAAAGGCTGATACGGGTATGAGCCGAATCGGCTTTATGTGTCAGGAATTTCCGAGAGATGATTATTCTATTAAAGAAATTTGTAATGCCTGCAAGCTCCCGAATCTTCAGCTTGAGGGTTTGTTTACTCACTTCTGTGTGTCCGACGAGGCACTGGAGGGCATAGAGTTCACAAACAAGCAGTACAATAACTTTATTTATGTAAAAAACAAGCTTGAGGAAAACGGACTCAATGTTCCGATTTGCCATTGCTCAAACAGCGGAGCAATTGAGGATTACAGCAATACATACTGCGATATGGTTCGTGCAGGAATTATCCTCTATGGTTTATCCCCCTCGCAAAAGCTTTACGGCAAGCTTGACCTTGTCCCTGCAATGACGCTCAAAACCTCGGTTGCTTACGTTAAAGAGCTGAAAAAGGGAGCAGACGTTTCCTACGGAAGAACATTTACCGCCGAGCGTGATATGAAAATTGCCACCGTTCCTATCGGTTACGCAGATGGCTATATCCGCCACAACACCGAAAACGGTTATATGCTCGTAAACGGAAAGAAAGCAAAAATTGTGGGAAGAATATGTATGGACCAGACAATGCTTGACGTTACCGACATTGAAGATGTTAAAACGGGTGACGAGGTAATTGTTTTCGGAACAGGCAAGGACGGCGAGCCTACTGCGGATATGATTGCAGAAAATACGGGTACAATCAACTATGAGGTTGTATGCCTTGTCGGCAAGCGTGTGCCGAGAATTTACTACAAAAACGGAATTGTTACGGATGTGATGTATAAGCTATGAGATTACTTGTTATTGACGGAAACAGCATTGTAAACCGTGCGTTTTACGGAATAAGACCGCTCACAACAAAGGATGGTCAGTTTACTAACGCAATTTACGGCTTTCTCACAATGCTTACAAAGCTGAAAAACGAAGAAAATCCCGATGCGGTTGCAATTGCGTTTGACCTTAAAACACCTACCTTCAGACACAAGGCTTATTCGGGTTATAAGGCAACACGAAAGGGTATGCCGCCCGAGCTTGCCTCGCAGATGGCGCCGCTTAAGGAGCTTTTAAAATTGTTGGGTTATAAAATAGTAACCTGTGAGGGCTATGAAGCTGACGATATTCTCGGAACATTTGCCGCCGCCTGTGAAAACAGCGACAACGAGTGCGTTATTGCAACGGGTGACCGTGACAGCCTACAGCTTGTTTCCGATAAAACAAGCGTTCACCTCTGCACAAACAGGGACGATATTCTCTACACCCCCGAAAAGATTATGGAGGATTACGGCGTAACTCCCCTTGAGCTTATCGAGATTAAGGCTATTCAGGGCGACTCCTCCGACAACATTCCCGGAGTTGCAGGAATCGGTCCGAAGGGCGCAGGTGACCTAATTAAGAAATACCACACTGTTGAGTATATATACGACCATATTGACGAGCTTGACATCAAGGACGGAGTGCGCAATAAGCTGAAAAATTCAAAGGAAAATGCGATTTTAAGCCGTATGCTCGGCGAAATCTGCCGCACTGCTCCGATTGATACCGAAGTACAAAAGTACGTAGTCAATATGGAAAATCCTGCCGAGTGTGCAAGATATATGGCTAAGCTGGAGCTTTTTTCATTAATCGAAAAATTCGGTCTTAACGAAACAGAAGTCCCGCAGGAAAAGCATACCAAAGTAAAAACACTCGAATTTGAGGAAAATGCAGATGCTAATATTCTGTTAAAGAATATTAACGAGTGTAAAAGACTATACTTCAATGTTGAATTTTCTGATAAAGAATTAAAAATATTTGCAGTTCTTTATGAAGGCAAGGTTTATTTAAGCGAAAGCAAGGAGCTTTTTGAAAAGCTCTTATGCGATGAAAAAATCGAAAAATACACGAGAAATTCAAAGTCAATTTTTGCGTATGCAGACAGAAACGGCTTTGAAATTAAGTCCCTTGTTTTTGACGTAGAGCTTGCGGCTTATCTGCTTGAGCCGTCGTCAAAGGATTATTCCGACGAAAATCTTTGCAAGCTCAATGAAATTGAATTGCCGACTACGCAAAACGAGGAATACAAGTCTTACAGGGCGCTTGCGGTTTATGATTTTCTCTGCGAAAAATTAAACAGCGAAATAAAAGCAAACGAGCAGGAAAAGCTGTTAGTCGATATTGAAATTCCGCTTGCAGACGTGCTTGCAAAAATGGAAAATATCGGCTTTGACGTTGACCGACAGGGCATAGAGGACTACGGTAAAATGCTGTCAGAGCAGATTAAGAGCCTTGAGAAGTCGATTTACGAAAGCTCGGGAACGCAGTTTAACATAAATTCCCCTAAACAGCTTGGAAAAGTGCTTTTTGAGGACTTGGGACTGCCCTGCAAGAAAAAGACAAAGAGCGGCTACAGCACTAACGCAGAAGTGCTTGAAGGTCTGCGTTATCAGCACCCCGTTGTTGAAATGGTTTTGCAGTACCGCACGCTTGCAAAGCTCAACTCCACCTACTGCGAGGGACTTTTAAAGGTTATCGGCGACGACGGCAGAATCCACTCAAGCTTTAATCAGACCGAAACGAGAACAGGCAGAATCAGCTCGACCGAGCCGAATTTGCAGAACATTCCTGTTCGTACAGAGATTGGCAGGGAAATGAGAAGATTTTTCTGTGCAAGAGAGGGCTGGGTGCTTGTTGACGCCGATTATTCGCAGATTGAACTGCGTGTGCTTGCCCACATTGCGCACGACAAAAATATGATTGAGGCGTTTAAAAATAACGATGACATTCACGCAATAACCGCCTCACAAGTTTTCGGTATGCCGCTTGATATGGTCACTCCGATAATGCGAAGCCGTGCAAAGGCGGTAAACTTCGGAATCGTCTATGGTATAGGCGCATTTTCGCTTGCAAAGGACATCGGCGTAAGCAACAAAGAGGC
>CAZNUF010000018.1:0-1089 GCA_964576125.1 uncultured Ruminococcus sp.
ATCGTCAAGCTGCTCAGCCTTTGCAAAGCCGAGCGAGCCTGTGACAAAGTCGTTCTGGTAATCAACTACAATCAGACATTTTCTCATATCAATTTTCCTTTATCTCAACAGGCTTTTCGTTAAAGCCTTCAATTTTGAATTTTAATCCGCAGGTTGAACATTCAAAATACGGTTCGCCGTTGTTTTTATCGTCCTGAATTAAAAGCATAGGGCTTTCGCAGAACGGACAAAGCTTTAATTCGCTCTTGCTCATAAGCACACCTCGTTTATAGTTTCTTTCATTATACTACGTAAATACTTATGTTGTAAATAATTTTTTCTTTACAAAATGTATAAAAAGGGATAAACTATAGAAAAGGTAATTATATTCGGACACACCTTGTCCATATGAAATAAAATTTTCGGAGGTCACCGAATGGAAAAGAAAAATATGGCTATGCTGTGCGACTTTTACGAGTTTACTATGTCGAACGGCTACTTTAAAAACGGATTTTACAAGCAGAATGTCTACTTTGACGTGTTCTTCCGCAAGGTTCCCGACAACGGCGGTTTTGCAATTGCCGCAGGTCTGGAGCAGGTAATCGACTATATAAAGAATCTTCACTTTGAGGATAGCGATATTGAGTATCTGCGCAGTAAGGGGATTTTTGACGAGGATTTCCTCTCGTATCTCAAAAATTTCAAATTCAGCGGCGATATTTACGCTGTTCCCGAGGGCACTCCCGTTTTCCCGAACGAGCCGATTATGACGGTAAAAGCTCCTGCGATTGAGGCACAGCTTATCGAAACCTTTGTACTGCTCACGCTAAATCATCAGACCCTTATTGCAACGAAGGCTAACAGAATTGTACGTGCGGCGCAGGGCAGAGCCGTGATTGAGTTCGGCTCAAGACGTGCACAGGGTGCAAGCGGAGCGATTGACGGAGCAAGGGCGGCATATATAGGCGGCTGCGTCGGAACAGCCTGCACGCTGACCGACAAGCTCTACAGCGTTCCCGCAGGCGGTACAATGGCTCACTCGTGGATTCAGATGTTCGACAGCGAATATGACGCTTTCAAGACCTACTGCGAGCTTTATCCCGACAATCC
>CAZNUF010000018.1:1189-10649 GCA_964576125.1 uncultured Ruminococcus sp.
TCCTCAAGCTCGCCTGTGTTCGGCGGAGTGTACAAGCTTGTTGCCGTTGAAAACGAGGGCGGAGAGATTGTTCCGAAAATCAAGGTCAGCGAGAATACGACCAAGATTACAAATCCGCACTTCAAAAAGGTTTACCGCTACTTTGACAACGAGAGCGGAAAGGCGCTTGCAGACGAGCTTTGCGTTTATGACGAGGTTGTTGACAGCTCAAAGCCGCACACGATTTTTGATTCCAACGCAACGTGGAAAACAAAAACGCTCACCGACTTTACGGCAAAGGAATTGCTTGTGCCGATTTTCAAAAACGGCGAATGTGTATATGAGTTGCCGTCAATTCAGGAAATTGCGAAATATTGCAAAGAGCAGATTGATTTGTTGTGGGACGAGGTAAAGAGATTTGAAAATCCGCACACCTATTATGTGGACTTGTCAAAGAAGCTTTACGAAATCAAAAATATACTTTTAAATGTCTACGGCGTTTAAATTTTGGCAGGGTTAATTCCCTGCCTTTGTTTTTGTGTAAAGTATTGACATTTTGTTGTGTTGAGTTATAATAATGATATTATAGTACAAATTTCACAAAAATAATAATAGGAGGAAATTAATTATGAGAAAAATGAAAAGAGTAACTTCGGCTTTGCTTTCTGCGTTGCTTGCTTTTTCAATGACTGCGGTTGCGACCGAAAGCACATCGGCAATTGTTGATGAAAACGGTTGCTATGCACCGGGAGAAAACGTAACCTGTGGTACACACAGGTACTATTTTGCAATGCCGGATGAATGGTATAACGAATATACGGATACAGCCGGTGTATACTGGTGGTCAGGAATTGACGCATGCGGTGCTGTAGACGGTACAGGCGGTACAGTAACGTGGCCCGGATACAAGGCTCGGAAGAGCAGTGTCAATAATGTTTACTATATTGACTGTCCTAAAAACGTTCCTACTATTGTCTGGAACAATTACCTTGACGGCGGTAAGGATAAGGAAGCTCCGAAATATTTGGAAGCTAAGCAGGCTGCAGACACCCATACTGAGTACTATAGTCATGGCGACAGTGATCTCTATGATTATGATTGGTTCGCTGAAATGGAAGATAGCTTTAATGGTGATAAGGCTGCTCTTGGCGATTTCGCTGATAACTTCTTTATTGAAGAAGAATATGGTTTTGGTTTCTCATTTAACTTTGATAATATGATTTATGTTGTTGATCCTTCAAAAACATCTGAAACCTTTGATGGTAGAAAAACATATGTAGGTGACTGGTACTTCTACTATGGCAACGGTGAATACGGTACTTATCCTACTAAGAAACAAGCCAAAAAACATAATACACTCAATAATATTAATGGACAGGGAAAAATTTATTTTGATGCTAAAAAATCGGGTTGGAATCTTGATTTCAATATAAAGTATTTTTGCCACATTTGGAGAGCTGACAGTTCCGATTATTTGCCTGTATTTCAGTCTGAGTCAGAGTTATGTACATTTGATAAAACAACAGGAATTGTAACATATGACCTATCAAAAAATGACAACAAAATATATCCGGATGACGGTGCTATTTATAATGTTGTTTTTTCTTCTGTAACAGGAATGCAAACATACACCGCAGTTATGAGCGGTAAGTGTATTGGCGATACTCTTTACTGTACGGGTGAGAAAATTGAAAACCCCGAGGATCCGGAAAAGGAATGTAATGTAGCAGTTTGGGAAAATAACCCGGACTGTGGTCCGGAAAAAAGAATAACTTCAACAGGCAATATCGTAGGTTTTGCATTGCACGATGGTGAAACCAATGAAATGCTTTTGGCAGATTATCTGATATGCTACTATGATAATCCGGAAAAAACCAAAATGACGCAGAGGCTTATAAATGAGCTTAATGTAGCTCCTGTAGATGTTTTTGAGGAAGTGGTAAACAGTTGCAATAACCAAGATGCAACTCAGACTATAGCGAATATTCTGATTGAATGTTCCAATCCGAAAGAAGAAGTTATAGGTGATGTTGACGGCAACGGAGAAATCAGCGTTTCTGATGCAACTTTGATTCAGAAGTATTTAGCTGATTTGTCCGAATTGACTTCCAAACAGATAAAATCTGCCGATGTAAATGGTGACGGAACTGTAAGCGTTCTTGATGCAACTGCAATCCAGCTTTTGCTTGTCGGTCGAAATATTCAATGAATAAAATCGGTTATACGTGATTGATAGAGGTAGAATTTATGAGGAAATTCAAAAAGTTATCTTCAATTTTTATTGCAGTATTGCTTACTTTTTCAGTAACGGCTGTTGCATTTGAAAATGTATCTGCGGCGATTGACGAAAACGGATGTTATGTTCCCGAAGATACACAGTCAACCTATAGGTACTACTTTGCAATGCCGAACACATGGCTGAATGCATATACCGATACGGCAGGCGTTTACTGGTGGGCAGGACCGGATGCCTGCGTTGGTGACAATGATGTTAAATGGCCGGGCTACAAGGCTCAGCGTGAGGGTTATCAGAGCAATTGCTACGGTGTTTACTATATTGACTGTCCTACAAATGTTCCTACAATTGTTTGGAATAACTATATCGACGGCGGAATGGATAGGACTTCGCCACTATATTCAGCCGCAAAGCAAGCAAGAGACGTTTCCGTCGAATTCTGCTCTGTCGGTGATTTGGAGCTTTATTCTGAAGAGTGGTTTGCAGAAATTGAAGAAATCTACAACACCGACAAGTCTGCTCTCGGTGAGTATGCCGATAATTTCTTCTATGATAAAGAGCTTGATTGCGGCTTTTCGTTTTGGTATGATAATATGATTTATGTAGTTAATCATTTTTCGGGAAATCCTACTTCAGGTGCGTCGTGGAATGATACTTATGAGGGCGACTGGTATTTCTACTACGGCAACGGCGAATACGGTACATATCCTACCAGAGAGGGAGCAGAAGCACACGGAACTTTATATTCTCTCAGCAATTGGAAGGGTATGACTGCCTCTCCCGACGAGCCTGCACCGACTGAGCCGAAGCCTGATATAATTGGCGACGTTGACGGCAACGGAGTGCTTAATATTTCGGATACCACAATGATTCAGCTTTATCTGGCTGATTTAACCGTTTTTTCTCCTGAGCAGATCACAAAAGCCGACGTGAACAGGGACAGAGTAGTAAATGTATTTGACGTAACGTCAATACAATTCTTACTTGTAGGCAGAGGTATCGGCTATTGGTGTTAAGTAATGGAAATAAGTATTAAATAGCAAAATAAACAATCGGCTGTTTCAATGCGATTCTGAAACAGCCGATTTTTGATTTTATTGAATTGTGATTTGTGTTTACTTCTTTGCAAGCTCTTCAATAATTTCCGCAATCAGCTCACGTTCGTCCATATGGTACTTAACACCCTTGATTTCCTGATAGTCCTCGTGCCCCTTGCCTGCAAGCACGATAATATCACCGTCTTCTGCATTTTCCATACAATATCTTATTGCGTCCTTGCGGTTGGGCACGACAACGTATTTGCCGTCGGTTTTGTGGATTCCCGTCTTGATGTCCTCAATAATGTCCATTACGTCCTCAAAGCGTGAGTTGTCCTCGGTGATTACCGACAAATCGCTCAGCCTGCCCGATACCTCGCCCATCTCGTATCGGCGTACCTTCGGTCTGTTGCCGCCTGCACCGAACATTGTAATCAGTCGGTTGGGGTTGTAGTGGCGAAGCGTTGTGAGTACGTTTTCCATAGAAAGCGCATTGTGCGCATAGTCGATAAGCAGTGTGTAGTTGCCGGGAACCTTGACAGGCTCGACTCTGCCCTTGACCTTTGCAATTCTGAGTCCTTTAACGATAGCGTCGTCGGGAATGTCGAAGAAAGAAACTGCGCATATTGCCGCAAGAGCATTGTATACGTTGAATTTACCGGGGATGCCGACGTCGAGAGAAAGTGTTTTCATTCCCTCGGTGTCGAAGTGAACGCCGAGAAAGCCTTTGTCGGATATAAGATGCTCGTTCTTTGCACGGAGCTGTGCGTTCTCCGAAAAGCCGAAGGTCACAACGGGACCGTTAGCGTCCTTTGTGATTTTCTCCCAGTTTTCATCATCAATATTTGCGGCGGCAAGCTTGCACTGGCGGAATAAAAGGCTCTTGCAATAGAGATATTCACGCAAATCCTTGTGCTCAACACCGCCTATGTGGTCGTCCGAGAAGTTTGTAAAAATTCCTGCGTCAAATTCAATGCCTGCAAGCCTGTTATGCTTGAGCCCGATTGATGACGCCTCAATCACCATTGCACCGCAGCCTGCGTTTATCATATCACGCATCGCCTTCTGAATTTCATAGGATTCGGGCGTTGTGTTGTTGGTTTTGTACGTTTTTCCGCCGTAAACAATGCCGAGTGTACCGATTGTACCTGTCTTTATTCCTGCCTGCTCAAAGATTTCCGCTACCATAGCTGTTGTGGTGGTTTTGCCCTTCGTACCCGTTATTGCAACGGTTTTAAGCTCTTTGGCAGGATTTCCGAAAAACTCGGCGCTTATAAGCGCAAGCGCAAGTCTTGTGTCCTGCGTTTTGATTACTGCAACATTCTGCGGAACCTCAAAATCAAGCTCATCGCTGATAACAAGTGCAGCAGCACCCTTTTCAACAGCCGATTTTGCGAATTTGTGACCGTCGGAGGTGTACCCCTTAAGGCAGACAAACGCAGTACCGTCACTGACCTTTCGTGAATCGTAAATTATATCCGTAATTTCGGGATTTACGCTGTTTTGCGCAGTATATTCAACATTGATAAGCAAATCAGACAGTTTCATAATAACACTCCGTTTTCTGATATAAATTCAATTATTTTAATTATACCAATTTTTCCCGATTAATACAACTTCATTATGAAAAAAATAAAGTTTTTTCAAACAAAACTGACAATTGGTAAAAATTCACTATAAAATTTTAATGTTAAATATTTTTCTACGAAAATTATATAAAGTTGAGATAGTGCGTATGACATTTCCATTAATTCAGACGAGAAGTGATTGAGCATATCGCACAATAAGTATATGAGCAAAATAAACAAAAAATTAAGCCTAAATTTAGATGATAAGTGAAAACGATAATTATAATAAGTAAAATTTCACAAAAAATTAATTCAAAATTAACAATATAGATAAAAAGTACAAAGGTAGTTGAAATTTCGTTGAGTTTTTGATATTATTTATGTAGTGGGACAAAACTGCTTTTGTGCAATTTGCTCCATAAAAATTATTAAAAATATTTTTTTGAAAGAGGGATATTCCAATGAAAAAGATTCTTGCCATTCTTATGGCCGGTGTACTCACAGCTACTGCATTCGCAGGCTGCGGCGGTGGCGGCGAGTCATCAAACACAAATTCAGGTTCATCTTCAAAATCGGGCGAAAGCTCAGCAACCGGTGTTAACGCTTCAACGGTTGACTATGCTTACTTCGGTGATGAGGACAACGTAAAGCTTAAGGTTTGGGCTCCTGACGCTGCTGTAAACCTTGTTAAGAAGCAGATTGAAGAATTCAAGAAGACTTATTCCGAAAAGAAATTCGACATCACAGTTATTGCTCAGGGTGAAAGCGACGCTGCTACTCAGATGCTCAACGACGCTTCTGCTGCTGCAGACGTATTCAGCTTCCCGAGTGACCAGCTCAACAAGCTCGTTGACGCAGGCGTTATCGCTCCCGTAGCTAAGGGCTTCACTGATTTTGTATCAACTTCAAATTCAGAAGACACTGTTAAGGCTGGCACAATCAGCGATACTCTTTATGCTTATCCCGAAACAAACGACAACGGTTACTATATGGTATATGACAACACAGTAGTAACAGAGGAAGACGCAAAGACTCTCGAGGGCACACTTGCTGCTTGTAAGAAAGCCGGCAAGAAGTTCATCTTCGACGCAGGCGACGGCTTCTATGCTTGTACTTTTGCTTTCACAGCAGGCGCAAAGATTGACGGTTTTGAAGAAGACGGCATCACACAGAAGTTTGTTGAGTACGATGAGGACGCAGCTGTAAAGACATTACAGGCTTTTGCAAAGCTCATCAAGGACTACAAGGGCACATTTACTTCACTTAACGTAAAGAACGTTGCTTCAGGCTTCAAGAACGGCACATGCGGCGCAGGTTTTGACGGTTCTTGGGATACAAAGGTAAACAAGGATTCACTCGGCGATAAGTTCGGCGCAGCTAAGCTTCCTACAATCAACGTTGACGGCGAAGACAAGCAGCTCATTTCAATGTTCGGTTATAAGTACATCGGCGTAAACGGCTCTTCTAAATTCCCCAACTCCGCTCAGATTCTTGCTCTCTACCTTTCAGGCGAAGAGTGCCAGAAGCAGAGAACAGAAGAACTCGGCTGGGGTCCCTCTAACGTAAATGTTCAGAAGGATAAGGTTGTTACAGAAAGCCCCGTTCTTAACGCAATCAAGGCTCAGGCTGAAAACTCCTGCACACAGGTAAACATTGCTTCAACATTCTGGACTCCTATGGGTAACCTCGGCAACAAGCTCGTTGCTGACGAGTGGAAGCCCGACGATGCTGATGCAACAAGAAAGCTTCTCCAGGATACAATCAAAAACGTTCGTGACGAAGGTTAATCGGTTTTGACCTGAATTTATTACGTATTGTTTTCGGGGCGCTTTGCAAAAGCAAGGTGCCCCGAATAAAAGCTATTACGCTCTTTCGTAACAACTGCGGAATATTTCCGTTTAGATACACCAAACAAATAATGTTTTGTTATTATGAAAAGCGTAAGTAAAAGATATTATTCGTTTGGTGTATTAACATTAATTTCAATATAATTTATTAGATTATATTTTAAGAGAGATTTGCAGACTTTATTTAAGGAGAGCTCATATGACATATGTAGAATACAAACAGCTCAATCCGTTTCAGAGGTTTGCCCATAATTTTAAGAAATTTTTCCTGAACATTCCGCATGCACTTGCTTCTTTCTTTAAGGCAATCGGCAAGGCAATTGTCGGATTTTTCACAGGCATAGGCAAAGGCTTCAAAAACTACGGTGTTACCTTTGTTAAAGGTGACTGGGCTACAAAACTTTCCTATTTAATATTTGGTATCGGTGATATTCACAAGGGTAAATATTATAAAGGAATCCTCTTTTTCCTAACAGAAGTGCTCTACGCACTCTATATGATTTTCTTTGGCTGGACTTACTTACAGAAGTTCACAACACTTGGTACAGTTCAAACAACACAGGATTATAATGAGCTTGGTATGCCTGTAACTGTTTACGGCGATAACTCAATGCTTATCCTGCTTTATTCGGTTCTTTCAATCGTAATTACAATTCTTGTTTTTGCGGTTTATATTGCAAACATAAAAGACGCATATCACCATCAGGTTATGAGAGCCGAGGGTGGAAAGCCTACATCGCTTAAGCACGATGTAAAGGAATTCCTTGACGGTAAATATCACATTACCCTTCTCTCATTCCCGACGCTTATGATTGGCATTTTCAACATTATGCCAATGATATTTATGATTTTGATTGCGTTCACAAACTACGACCAGCAGCACCTTCCTCCGGGAACACTGTTTACCTGGGTTGGTTTTGATAACTTCAGCTCGCTGTTCAACTTCGTTGACAGTGCAACAAAGGCTACAACGTTTATCGAACTCACAAAATGGACATTAATCTGGGCTGTAGTTGCTACATTTACTAACTACATTCTCGGTATGGTAGTTGCCCTTATGATTAATAAGAAGGGTATCAAGTTCAAGGCTTTGTGGAGAACACTTTTCGTTATTGCAATCGCTGTTCCCCAGTTCGTATCACTCCTTCTTATGAATCAGATGCTCCAGACAAACGGTGCCATCAATATTCTGCTTTCATATTTCAACGGCGGTGTAAACCCGCAGATTCAGTTCCTCAACAGCTCAACGCTGATGGCGAGATTGACGGTTATTATTGTAAACCTATGGGTAGGTATTCCGTACACTATCCTTTCAATGTCGGGTATTCTTATGAATATTCCGGAGGACTTGTACGAATCGGCACGTATTGACGGCGCAAGTCCTGTTAAGACATTTACAAAGATTACGCTTCCGTATATGATTTTCGTTACCACACCACAGCTTATTACTCAGTTTGTAGGTAACATCAATAACTTCAACGTAATCTACCTTCTCACAGGCGGCGGTCCTTCTACAGAACAGTTCTATCAGGCAGGACGTACCGATATTCTTGTAACCTGGCTGTTTAACCTGACTATGGGTTCACAGGACTACGGTCTTGCAGCGGCAATAGGTATTCTTGTATTTATAGTTTGCGCAACTCTGTCGCTGTTGATTTACAACAATTCAAAATCTATGAAGGATGAGGAGGCGTTCTCATGATAAAAAGTTATAAATTAAGAAGACACATTGCGAATGGCCTCATTTATCTTCTCCTTATTATTTTGGGTATCATTTGGATTTCTCCGTTTGTTTATCTGGTAATGCACTCGTTCAGAGGCGAGGGTCTTATCGCAGTTGATTATCTTATTCCTCATGAGTGGACATTTAAGAACTACATAGACCTGTTCACGGGTGCAGGCGGAAACGCTTCTATTAACTTCCCGAGATGGTTCCTCAATACATTCGTAGTTGCTATTTTCAGCTGTATTATTTCAACGGTTTCCGTACTTATGGTAAGTTACGCATTCAGCCGTCTGAGATTCAGCGCTCGTAAAAAGTTTATGAATGTCGGTATGATTCTCGGTATGTTCCCCGGCTTTATGACAATGATTGCTATCTACTATCTGTTAAAGGCTATGGGTCTTACAGGTACACTCGTAGCTCTTGTTATCTGCTACAGCTGCGGCGCAGGTCTTGGATTCCAGATTTCAAAGGGCTTCTTTGATACGATTCCGAGGGCTCTTGACGAAGCCGCCACAATTGACGGTGCAACAAAGAATCAGATATTCTGGAAGATTATTCTTCCTATGTCTAAACCGATTGTAGTTTACACGGTTCTTACATCATTCATCGGACCTTGGACTGACTTTATTCTTGCTAAGATTATTATGGGTGATAACCTTGATAACTACACGGTTGCTATCGGCTTGCAGAAGATGCTGAGTAACGACTTTATCAATACTTACTATAAGCAGTTCCTTGCAGGTTCGGTTGTTGTTGCCGTTCCGATTACACTTCTCTTCCTCAAGATGCAGAAGTACTACGTTGAAGGCGTTACTGCCGGCGGCGTTAAGGGTTAATTTAATATTATGCTCTTTAGGGCGGCAGTCATCGGCTGCCGCCTGTTTTAATTAAGGATACATCAAGATTATCTGATAAACTATAATTTGCCGAGTGCCTCGGCTCGCAAATCGAGTGGAAAAGTCAGTTTATTTTGAGAAAATTGTAGCCCGAATTTTAAGTCGATATATAGGTTACGTTTCGGGACGTCAAGGATGCCGTCCCCTACGGCGATATAGGAAACGTTTGTA
>CAZNUF010000019.1:0-10409 GCA_964576125.1 uncultured Ruminococcus sp.
TCACGCTGTCGGTAAGGCAGAAGCGTGTTTTCTCGGGCTGAATTGCACCCGACTGGAGCTTTGAAAGGTCGAGCAAATCGTTTACAAGATTTGAAAGGCGTGTTGCCTCGTCAATAATAATCTGAATGTTCTCAGGGGTGTTCTCGCCGGGCAGGTCACGCATTACCTCGCCGTAGCCTGTAATCATAGTCAGCGGCGTTCTCAAGTCGTGAGAAATGTTCGCAATAAGCTCCTGCTGCAGCTTTTCGGTTGCGGCAAGCTCTGTCTTTGCGTAATTCAAAGTATCGTTTAGCTCCTCAACCTCAAGATAACCCGTTGCGTCAAAATCAACATCGTAATTCTTCTTTGCAAGCTCCTTCGCCGCACTGTTGGTCTTTGAAATCGGACGTGCTATCTTTCTTGTAACATAAATCGAAAGAATGACAGCCAGAATGATGAACACAACCGACACAATAAACATCTGGTCTTTTATAATTTCAACCGTGTTGCTCAGCGGCGTGATTGACGAGGTAACAATGAGGAAACACTCGCTTGAATCCCGAAGCTCGATTATGTCGGCATACACCATATTCTGCACGTTGCTTTTGCCGTTGCCGGAGTAGTGAATTTCCGAATGAGGAGAGTCGGGAGACGCTAAAAAGCTGACTATCCTGTCAATGCTCTGCTGTGCTATGCTCCTGTCACGCTTGTTTGTCACGCACATATACTGACCGCCGTTCTCGACTGCGCTCTTGTAGTACGAATAAACGTCGTGATACTCAAAATTCAGCTTGGTTGCAGGGTTGTCGTACTCACAGTCATACATAAGCTTAAACAGCGTTGACGACGAGTCGTACACATAAACCGAAAGCGAATTGTAGCTTGCAACATTTTCGATTGTGCCCTGAACATTCTTGTTTTCCTGAATTGACTTTGAAATTATCGAGGCGTTTTTTTCAACCTGCGCCGACTTTGTCGTTGTGTAGAACGACTCAAGAAAGAACGTCTGAAACACCCACAAAACGACAAGAATTATTAAGCCGTAGAGCAAAAAGTAGCACAACAGCTTGAAATTAAGCGGTATATTTTTTCTGCTAATTCGTTTCAAAGCGGTAGCCGACTCCTCTCAGGGTTACGATGCACTTGCTGTATTCTCCGAGGCTCTTGCGCAAAAGCTTGATGTGGGTATCAAGCGTTCTTTCGTCGCCGAAGAAGTCATAGCCCCAGACCTCGCTTATGAGCTTTTCACGTGTGAGGGCAAGACCTTTGTTCTTGACCATATAGAAGAACAGCTCGTACTCCTTGGGAGTCATCTCAATTCTCTTGCCGTCGATTGTGACAATTCTTGCGGAAAAGTCAACCGACAGCCCCTCGTAGGTGAACACGTCCTTTTTCACCTGTTCGCCCTGCTCGCCGCCTGATCGCTTGATAACGGCGGCAACACGCATCATAAGCTCCTTTGGCGAAAACGGCTTTACAACGTAGTCGTCGCTTCCAAGCTCGAAGCCGTGTATTTTGTCGTATTCCTCTCCCCTTGCGGAAAGCATAATTATCGGAGTTGAGCGGAATTTTCTGATTTCCCTGCAAGCCGAAAAGCCGTCAAGCTCGGGCATCATAACGTCCATAATTATGAGGTCAAATTCCTCCTTGCGGCAAATCTCAATTGCCTGCATACCGTCAACGGCTTCCTCAACGGTGTAGCCCTCAAACTCCGCATATTTGCGGATAATCTGTCTGATTCTGAATTCATCATCAACTACAAGTAACCTGCTCATTTTGTCCTCTCCTTTGAACGGTAGTTTTTATCCATAATTATTTTATCGTGCGAATGTGATAAAATTATGTAATTTTTGAAAAAGTTTTGAAAACTATACTGATTATACCACACAAAAACCGATATTGAAATAGTGTTGAAAAAGTTATATAATTATATTGTTAAATTTTAAACAATAAAGCTTGCAGAGAGGAATTGGCATATGGAAATAAGACGTATAAAAGCCTGTGATGTTACAGCCGCCGTAAAAAAGCTTTTTATGGACTGCAACTACTTTATCGGCAGCGATATTATGAATGCACTTGAAACTGCCTGCAAAAACGAGCAGTCGCCTGTCGGAAAGAGCGTTCTGTCGCAGATTATCGAGAACGACAAAATCGCCGCAAAGGAGGAAATTCCGCTTTGTCAGGACACGGGAATGGCGGTGCTGTTCGTTGAGTACGGCGACAAGGTTGTGATTGAGGACGGAAGCTTTGACGAGGCTGTAAACGAGGGCGTTCGTCAGGCATACGAAGAAGGCTGTCTGCGCAAGAGCGTTGTGTCCGATCCTGTTTTTGACAGGGTGAACACACGTGACAACACGCCTGCAATTATCCACACGAAGATTGTAAGCGGCAACACAATTAAAATCACCGCAGGCGGAAAGGGATTCGGCAGTGAAAATATGTCGGCAATCAGAATGCTTACTCCGTCATACGGCGTTGAGGGCGTAAAGCAGTTTATTCTCGATACGGTTTTCAAGGCAGGCCCCAACCCCTGTCCGCCGATTGTTGTCGGAGTGGGAATAGGCGGTACGTTTGAGCGTGCGGCACAGCTTGCAAAAAAGGCTACGTTCCGTCCTATTAACACTAAAAACGAGGACGAGCGTTACGCCGCACTTGAGGACGAGCTTTTAACCGAAATCAACAAAATGGGCTTTGGCCCAGCCGGACTGGGCGGCAACACAACCGCAATCGGCGTGAATATTGAAACCTCGCCCACACATATTGCAGGAATGCCTGTTGCGGTAAACATCTGCTGTCACGCCGCAAGACACGCCTGCACAACCATCTGACGGAGGACTGAAATGACTAAAAAAATTACACTTCCGATTACGGACGAAGATATAAAAAATTTAAAAGCAGGCGACAGCGTTCTGCTGACAGGCACGATTCTTACAGGCAGGGACGCCGCACACAAAAGGCTTTTTGAGCTGATTGAACAGGGCAAGGAGTTGCCGATTGACGTTAAGGGCGAGCTGATTTACTATGTAGGCCCTGCGCCTGCAAAGGAAGGCTACACAGTAGGCCCGGCAGGTCCTACGTCAAGCTACAGAATGGATAAGTACGCTCCTGCACTGCTTGACCTCGGACTAAAGGGAATGATAGGCAAGGGCGCAAGGAGCAAGGATGTTATCGACTCAATCGTGAAAAACAAGTGCGTGTACTTTGCCGCAATAGGCGGAGCGGCGGCGCTGATTGCAAAGAGCATTAAGTCGGAGGAGCTTCTCTGCTACGAGGATTTGGGAACGGAGGCTGTACGCCGATACACAGTTGAGGACTTCCCGTGCATTGTCGCAATCGACAGCGAAGGAAACAATGTGTACGAAACAGAGCCATTAAAATATAGAAAAAAATAATAATTAAGGTCGGATACCGCAAATGCAGTATTCCGACCTTTTACTTTTTATATTGAATTTATTGTCAAGATTTAATCAACGTCTGCGTAGGGACACGGCGTGCCGTGTCCCTACGAAAAGGTGCTGAATTAAAACAATTTAAATATTTTAATCAATCTATGCTCCAAATCAACAACGCCAAGTCCGAGGAAGTTATTTTCCCTGTCCTTTACTCTGAAAATTTCGCCGTCTTTTACGTCAAGCTTTTTCAGGTACGTTCTGTCAATGTCGAGTGCGCCGCCGTTTGAAAAACGTCTTGCCTGTGCGTCAGACACGCTTACATAGCCTAAACTTTCAAAAAGGCTCTCAACGCTTAAAAGCCTTTCTTCAAGCTTGCCGATTTCTGCAAGCTCTCTTGCCCTGTCAAGCGTTATGCAGTCCGAGATGTCAAAACCGCAGGCTGACGTTCTCTTAAGTCCTGTCATAACTGCGCCGACTCCGAGCTCTCTGCCCATATCGTCAATCAGCGCACGGATATACGTGCCCTTTGAGCAGGCAACCTTTAATGTTCCGCTCTGCGTTTCTTCGTCAAAATCAAGCAGTTCAAGGCTGTAAACTGTAACATTTCTGCTCTCACGCTCAACCTCTATCCCCTGTCTTGCAAGGTCGTAAAGCCGCTGACCGTTCTTCTGAACTGCCGAGAACATCGGCGGAATCTGACTGATTTCACCCGTAAATTCAGGAATTATATTCTGTATGTCCTCAAGCGTAATTGAGGACTTTTTTTCATTTGTCACCTTGCCCCATATGTCGAGCGTGTCGGTTGTAACTCCGAGCCTGAAATCGGCAACATAGGTTTTGTCGTGATTTAGAATCAAATCCTGCGCCTTTGTTGCACTGCCGAGCAGTACGACAAGCACGCCTGTTGCGTTAGGGTCGAGCGTTCCGGTGTGACCGATTTTCTTCTGCCCTGCAAGCCTTCTTATCACCGCAACAACGTCAAATGACGTGAACTCCTGCGGCTTGTCAATCAACAATACGCCGTTCATAGGAATTTCTCCGCCGCTTTTATAAGCTTGTTGCGCACAGTTTTGAGGTCGCCCTCAATCGTACAGCCTGCCGCCGCAGGGTGACCGCCGCCGCCGAACTGCGAGCAGAAGTCGGAAGCGTTGATATTGCCGTTTGTTCGAACGGAAATTTTAAAAAATCCGCCTTCCTTTTCACGCATCGTAATGCCGATTAATACGCCCTCAATCTGACGTGGAATGGACGCAAGCCCCTCCATTTCGTCGTCGCCGACATCAAGGCTTTTCATCATTTCAAGCGTTGTATAGATAATGGCGCATCTGCCGTCGGCACAGTACTTTATTGTGTCGTAAACAGCGTGTTCAAGCTGGATTTTTTCCTTTGACTTGGTTTCGAACATAGCCTTGTTTATGTAGGCGGTGTCACAGCCGAAGTCCATAAGACTTGCCGCAACACGCATAGTTTCCGCCGTAGTGTTGGTGTATCTGAAACAGCCTGTATCGGTTGAAATTCCCGTATAAAGGCAGTTTGCAATTTCCTTTGTGATTCTCACGTTCATTCTCTGCAAAAGCTTGTAGATGATTTCGCAGTTTGCCGCCGCAAATTTATCGACGAATTTCGCCTTTGCGGTAAACGTGTTTGAGCCGTGGTGGTCAATGCATACGTCCACCCTGCCGATATACTTTCCCATATTCGAGCCTAAAAGGCTGTCGGCGGCAACGTCTGTGCTGATAATTGTTTCAGGTTCAAAAACCTGCTGTTTTACGCCGTTGAGAAGATACAGAAACTTTGACGGAACTTTGGTTGTGATTACCCTTGCATTCTTGCCGATTTGCTGGAGCGCCATACAGAGCGCAAAGCCGCTGCCGAGTGTGTCGCCGTCGGGGTATGCGTGGGTAAGGATTTCATAGTTGTCGTGAGCCTCAAGAAAGCGGGCTATCTCATACAGATTCATCATTTTCTTCCTCATTCTGCTCAACATCAAGGTCGTTTAAGATACGGCTGATGTGAGCGCTGTACTCAATGCTGTCTGTGGCGTTGAAAATCAGCTCGGGAACGTGGCGGAGCTTTAGTCTGTGGCCAAGCTCTCTGCGGATAAATCCCGATGCCGACTTAAGTCCCTGTACGGCTTGTTTTGCTCTGTCGAGTCCCTCGATTGCGCTTATCTGCACCGTACAGTAGGAGAGGTCGTTTGTAACCTCAACTCTTACGATTGACAAAAACGCCTGCGTAACACGAGGGTCCTTAAGCTCACGGAAAATCGCCGTAAGCTCACGCTTTATATCTTCGGTTGTTCTTTCTATTCTGTGACTTGCCATTTATCTCATCACCTCAATCAATAAAATCAAAGTGGCATTTTTGAGTTTGGAGTGTGAAGTGTGGAGTGTGGAGTTGAGGGTCGCTTCGCTCCAAAATTTATAATAATGCGTATTGTTTGGAAAGGTTTGTTCATTGAATTTATGTTGCTGTATCGGTTTAGTTTTTAAAGTAAAACATATGCCTGCGGCAACGCCGCAAATAAATTAATTCGGGAGCTAAACTTTAAAATTATCGCAACCTATCCACCCGACCTTAACTCCACACTCCACTCTCCAAACTCCACACTATTAACACTCCACGCTAAATCAATCACGGTATTCTTCTATAGTATAAACCTCGAACATATCGCCCTCTTTGAGGTCGTTGAACTTTTCAAGTCCGATACCGCACTCGTATCCCTCGTTGACCTCTTTTACGGCGTCCTTGAATCTCTGGAGCGAGCCGATTGTATCCTCGGCAATTACAATGCCGTCACGGATAACTCTTACACCGCCGCCACGCTGGATTTTACCGCTCTTGACGTATGAGCCTGCGATTGTGCCGACCGACTTAATCTTGATGACGTTGCGGCACTCAGCCATACCGAGTACAACCTCTCTCGTCTTGGGAGCAAGCATACCCTTCATAGCCGTTTCAATCTCGTTGATGCAGTCGTAGATAATGCTGTAAAGTCGCATATCAATTCCCGAACGCTCTGCATTTTCTGCGGCTACGGAATCGGGACGTACGTTAAAGCCTACGATAATTGCGTTTGACGCTTCTGCAAGCATCACGTCTGATTCATTGATTGCGCCTACTGCGCCGTGAATTACGTTTACTCTTACTTCCTCGTTCGAGAGCTTTTCAAGCGACTGCTTAACAGCCTCAACAGAGCCCTGAACGTCTGCTTTTACGATAATCTGAAGCTCCTTGACCTCGCCGAGCTTCATCTGGTCAAAGAGGTTGTCAAGCGTAACCTTGGTCTGCGCATTGAAGATTTCCTCTTTCTTTGCAGCCTTTCTCTGGTCAACAAGAGTTCTTGCAAGACGTTCGTCCGATACTGCGTCGAAGATGTCGCCGCCAACAGGCACTTCGTCAAGTCCCGTAATCTCAACAGGAACGGACGGACCTGCCTCCTGAACTCTCTCGCCCTTGTCGTTTGTCATAACTCTTACTCTGCCCACACAGGTGCCGGCGATGATTGTGTCGCCCTTATGGAGCGTACCGTTCTGAACAAGCACTGTTGCAACAGGACCTCTGCCCTTGTCAAGACGAGCCTCGATTACAGTACCCTTTGCGGCCCTGTCGGGGTTAGCCTTAAGCTCCTTCATCTCGGCAACGAGAAGTACCATTTCGAGCAAGTCGTTAAGACCTTCCTTTGTCTTTGCAGAAACGGGAATGCACGGTGTGTCGCCGCCCCATTCCTCGGGAATAAGCTCGTGCTCTGTGAGCTGCTGTTTTACTGCCTCGGGATTTGCGCCCGGCTTATCCATCTTGTTGATTGCAACGATTACGGAAACGCCTGCCGCCTTTGCGTGGTGGATAGCCTCAACAGTCTGGGGCATAATTCCGTCGTCAGCCGCAACAACGAGGATTGCAATATCCGTTACCTGCGCACCTCTTGCACGCATTGTTGTGAACGCTTCGTGTCCGGGTGTGTCGAGGAATGTAATCGGCTTGCCGTCAATCATTACTCTGTAAGCACCGATGTGCTGTGTGATACCGCCTGCCTCTCCTGCGGTTACGTTTGCGTGACGTATAGCGTCGAGGATTGAGGTTTTACCGTGGTCAACGTGTCCCATAACTACAACTACGGGAGCTCTGCCAACGAGATTTGCATCGTCGTCCTCGCTGTCGTCGATAATTCTCTCCTCGATTGTAACAACAACCTCTTTTTCAACCTTTGCGTGGAACTCCATTGCAATAAGCGAGGCTGTGTCAAAGTCGATTGTATCGGTAGCAGTTACCATTGATCCCATAAGGAACGCCTTTTTAACAACCTCGGCTACGGTAGCCTTGAGCCTTGAGGCAAGCTCGGAAACGACGATTTCATCGGGAATCTGAACGGTAATCGGCTTTTGCTTACGCTCAAGCGCAATACGCTTTAAACGCTCTGCCTCGGTTTCTCTCTTGCCCTGACGTCTGCCCTTCTGCTTCTGCGAACGGTTAGAGAACTTCTGCTTTTTAACCGTATTGTCCGTGCTTCTCATCTTGGAGCTGTCGCTTGCCATATCGTCATACTTTGAGTTGTAACGCTCAACGTCAATGTTCGTGGCACGTGTGTCGATAACTCTGCGCTTGCGGGTGGTTGTTTCCTCCTCGCTTTTAACCTCAATATCCTTGGGTGCAGACTCCTTTTTGTCGGTCTTGGGTTTATTATCTGCCTTTTCAGCCTTTTTATCAGCCTTCGGCTTGTTTTTATTTTCGCTCTTCTTTTCGGCTTTCTTCTCCTCTTTAGGAGCTTCTGCCTGCTTTTCGGGCGCTTCTTCGAGTTTTTTGTTGCGTGTTGCAAAGTAAGCGTCAAAGCTTTCAACGCTGTTTTCCTTTGTGATAACGTCAAAAATTACGTCAAGCTCGCTTTCCTCAAGCGAAGTCATAGTCTTTTTTGTAACACCGCAGTGTTTTTCGAGAATCTCGGTAATCTTCTTGTTGGAAACACCCAAATCATTCGCTGCATCCTTAACCTTATATTTTATCATATAATTCTCCTCCCTGTTCGTTTTCATTTTCAATGAGCTGTGAAAGCTTGTCGGCAAAGCCTTTGTCCTCCACCGAAAGCACTCCGCACAGCTTGCCGAGTGCAAAGCTTAATTCATCCTTGCTCCTGTTTATGCAAAATGCCTTGATATTGCCTGAATGTGCCGCTGTGAGCACGGGTTTAATGCTGTTTTTTGAAAAGTCGCTTGCAAAAATCACGATTTCCGACTTGCCCTTGTTAATCGACTCGATTGTCGGGTCTGCACCGATTACGAGCTTTCCCGCTCGCCTGCAAAGACCGAGAAGCGATAAAATTCTGTCGTTCATTTTATTCACCTCTTAATCCTCGGAAGCGTTTTCAAGCTCTGCGCTCATCTGCTCGTAGACGTCCTCGGGGATTTTACAGCTCAGCGAACGATCAAACCGCCTAGCCTTTCGTGCCTTTTCAAAGCAGTCGGCGTTCTTGCAGACATACGCCCCTCTGCCGGATTTTCTGCCTGTAAGGTCAAGCGAAATTTCTCCGCCCGAAATCACATTGCCGTTTTCATCTTTCTTTTCGGGCGCTTTGACAACACGGATAAGCTCACGCTTTTCCTTCATCTCACCGCACCCGGTACATTTTCTTAAAGGAACTTTTTTCATATTTTACCTCGAGGATACGTTTTTATCTGTGCATCAGGGACGTCTGGGAAGCCGTCCCCTACGGAAATGTTTGTTGGTCACTATAATAATGATATAATCGGTTACGTTTGACAGTCAATACGGACACGGCACGCCGTGTCCCTACGGATGTATTACAAATGTTACCCATATATCAATTTAAAATTCGGGCATCCATTTTTTCAAAACAATCCGACTTTTCCACTCGATTTGCCGGCGGTGGCACACCGCTGAATTACGCATTCCGCATTCCGAATTAATATTACTCTTCAACTGTTTCTGCTTCGTCCTCTTCGTCCTCGCCGTAGAAACCGCTTTCGGGACGAATGTCAATTCTCCAGCCTGTAAGTCTTGCGGCAAGTCTTGCGTTCTGACCCTTGTTGCCGATTGCAAGTGAAAGCTGACCGTCGGGAACTGTTGCCTTACAGCTCTTGTTTTCCTTGTCAACAATTTCAACCTTGCATACTGTTGCAGGTGAAAGCGCCGCTGAAATGTACTTTTCAGGCTCGTCACTGTATTCGATGATGTCGATTTTCTCGCCGCCGAGCTCCTCGACAATGCTGTTTACTCTTGCACCCTTTGCACCGATGCATGCGCCGATTGCGTCAATGTCGGGATTGTTGCTTGAAACAGCCATCTTTGTACGAGAACCTGCCTCACGTGAGATAGACTTGATTTCTACAATTCCGTCAAAAATTTCGGGAACCTGCTGTTCAAACATACGCTTTACAAAGCCGGGGTGAGTTCTTGAAATTATAGCGTGAGGACCTCTTTCGTTGTCCTTTACGTCTGCTATATAAACCTTGACGTGGTCGCCCTCTTTAAGCTCGCCGCAGCCAATCTGCTCGCTCTTGGGAAGCATAGCCTCTGCCTTGCCGATTTTAATTGTAGCAATGCCGCTCTTGGGGTCGATTCGCTCAATCTGTGCGGTAACGATTTCGCCGAGCTTGCTCTGGAACTCAATAAGCGTCTGACCCTTTTCGCCTGCACGGATTCCCTGACGGATTACGTTTCTTGCGGCTGAAACTGCGATTCTGCCGAGCTTTTTGGGGTCAAGCGGAATCTGCGCCTCGTCGCCGATGCTGTAAATCTTTCTCTTGTTGATTTTCTCGGCGTCCTCTCTTGTGATTTCAAAATCGGGATCGAGCACCTCATCAACAACGGTTTTTACAAGCTTTACGTCAAATGTGTTCTTCTCGGGAACAATGTTGAACACTACGTTTTCGTTGCCGCCGTAGTAGTTTTTGCAGGCGATAACAATAGCCTTTTCAATCTGCTGAAGCATATAATCCATAGGAATATCTTTTTCCTTTTCAAACATTCTCAATGCTTCAAATAAATCCTTGTTAGTCATTTTTCCAATCATCCTTTTCTAAA
>CAZNUF010000020.1:0-10311 GCA_964576125.1 uncultured Ruminococcus sp.
TTTTCCTGATTATTACTTGTACCAGTAAACACCGCTTCCGCTCTGTTCGAGCTTGCCGTTATCGGCTTTGAATGCTCCGCTCTGCATTCCGTAAGAGTGGTAGTATACATAATTTGATGATGTGTTAAGGAATACCATACAGCTTCCGTCACTGTTTGTTGTTCCTCTGATGTCGGAATTATATGTGTCAAAATCGTCCATAATTTTGAATACTGTTCTACAGGTCGATTTAATCATTTTTGCATTTGATGCAGCTCCGCACACATCTGTATTGTATCTGATTTTGTTCCAGCCAAAGAGCTTGATGTCTGCTGTGTTACATCCACAAGCGTCCGCAAAAACTCCACCGCCTTCCTTTCCGCATTTGTTGTTTTCAATGGTCATATTTCTGAAGTAATGATTTGTACTTCTAAGCTGTCCGAGGAAGATTGCACCGCCGTTGTTGCCACATTTATTGTTTGTTAAATTTGAGTAGCTGATGTCAAAGTCGGTGTGTTCCGAAACAAAGATTGCGCCGCCGTTCTTTTTTGCATAATTATTTGTGAAGGTTGACCTGCGAATTGTCGGCTCTGACAGACTTTCTGTATAGAATATTGCACCACCGTTTTCTCCTGATTTATTATTGTTAAAGGTACAATTCTCTATATAATTCTTTCCTCCGAAAGAAGTTATTGCACCGCCACATCTCTCTGAGTCGTTGCTTTCAAATGTGCAGTTTTTAATTGTAAAGTCTGCGTGTGAGTCAATTGCGCCTCCGTACCTTGCAATGTTATTCTTGAAAATACAATTGTTTATGTCAGCGTTTCCGCCTGAATTACGAATTGCACTTCCTGTATATTTTTCAAAAATACAGTTTTCTACTTTCAGAGAGCCGTCTTTATTTACTATACACGGAACTCCGCCGATACTACCGGAGTATTTAAAAGAACCATTATCGATGCTGCTGTGGATTTTGAGAGATCCGCCATTTTCAAGAGCCAATGCTTCTTTTGTATTGATTTTGTGTCCCTGAAGGTCAAGCTCAATATTATTTTTATGCTCTGTGCTTGTTCCAAAGAATCCTGTTATTTCAGTATCTTTACATAATGTGATTTTTGTATTTGTATATTTTGTTGCATAGTTCCACGCTTCGTCAAAGCTTTTAAAAATTTCCGTTTCCCCGTTGCAGCTAACCTCTGCTACCTTTTCGCCGACTGTGTTGTCCTTGAACTTATACATACCGGAGCTTTCGAGCATTTTCGGGAGAATTGTTGTCATATAGTAATCGTGAACATCTATGGCATTAATTTTGTTATCGAGAGTATCTGTGCCTCCGCTCGGATATATGCCTGTCATAAAGCTGACATATTCCTGGTTATTTGCATCTGCCTTATCTGATTGTTTGCGGTCGTTGAGATATTTGATGTATGAAGGAGCAAGTGCGGAGTACATGGTGATGCCAAGCTCGTAGTAATTCCAGATTGCTTCGTTATCCTTTATGCACTGTTCAATAATGCTGTCAATCGAGGTGCCTGCTTTTGCGCCTTCAACCTTTGCTTTGAAGTTAATGAGGAACGGATTGCCTTCTGCTTTGTCTGCTTTAATGCTGAAGTTTGTGCCGTTCATATACTGTGTGCACTGCTTAAGGCTATCCCTGAGTTTGTATAAATCGTTGAGGTTGTCGTCACCGAAGAAATTGTCGATGAGCTTCTGGCTTTTGCTAAGCTCGTTTTTCGCTTTCTCAACTGCTTTCTTTGATTCTTCGATTTTTTTAGCGTCTTTTTCCTGTATTGCGGCTTCAAGATTTTTATTTGCATCTAAAAGCTTTGCCTTGTTTTTAATATAGGACATAATTACAGAGCCTTTGTCTTTGTAAACGAGAACAATCTGATTCAGACATTTGTAAAATTCATTGTTTTCGTTCTGCTTGATAGCCTCTTTAAGAGAATCAATTGATGTTTTAATGGTGCCGAGCTGTTCTTCGATTTCTTTAAGGGAAACCTCGGGAACAAGATCGGGTTCCTCTGGTGCAGGTGTGAAAAGAGTTGTGAACAAATCTATAACACCTGAAATTATTCCGCCGTACGGGAAAAGACCGACAACATTTTTTACTGCACTTACATATTCGCCCTTGGCAATGTTGTTGACGGCTTCAACTCCGGATGTAACGTATTTTTCGATTCTGTCATTGCGTTTCTGAAGCTTTTCTTTTTTTGACGTTTTTTCGCTTTCAGCTTTGTAATCGTCAACAAACTTCTTGATTTCCTTAATATCTTTTAGTGCTTGTTTTTCGGCTGTTGTTGAAACCTTGAGCAGATTAACGGTGTTTTTATTTACGACTGCGCTGATTGTCTGTGAGCTTGTAGCCGCAGAAGCTGTTGTTAATGACATCGTTGCAAATGACGATAATGTGATTACCGATAATGCAATTGCGATAAGTCTTCTTTTGATTGTTCCTGTCTGCTTTTTCATAATTATACCACCTTTTAGTTATTTAAGTTGTTTTGGTTTGTTTGTTTTTCTAAGGAGCTTTTGTCTGTTCCTTATCTTGTGACTACAGTATAACAGGGCGACTGTGACAAGATACGGACAAAAAAACAGGGAATTTTAAAAATATTTGCGAATATTTAAAAATCTGCGAAATTTTGCGAATTAAAAAATTCAGGACTTTAATTCATCTCATTGCTGTTACTGTATTCGGTAGTGTTGATTTTCTAAAGATAAATCCTCGTTATTGAACTTTGAAATTTCTTGTGATAAAATTTATAAAGGTGGTGCATATATGAACAGAGGCTTTAAAGATATCAAGTTAATATGCTTATTGACAATTTTAATCTTTTGCGTTTTTCTATTTGGTTGTTCTGAGGATAAAGCAAAAACAAAGCCTGCCTCCGAGAAACAAAGTACGACTGAAAAAACTGATAATGATGATTTTACTCTTCTTATTTATATGTGCGGAAGCTCTCTTGAGAGTAAGAACGGCTCTGCATCAGACGATATTTCCGAGCTGTTAAGTGCAGAAATTCCCGATAAAGTTAATGTTGTGCTTGAAACAGGCGGCTCTTTGAGATGGAAAAAACACGGTATTTCGAGCGATAAACTGCAGAGGTATGAGGTGTCTGACAATAAGCTTGTACTTCTTGAGGAGAGTAAACTATGCTGTATGGGTGACTCCTCAACGCTTAAGGACTTCATTGACTGGGGGATAAAAGAATTTCCGTCTGAAAGGACTGCACTGATTTTATGGGACCACGGCGGAGGATTCCTCAAAGGTATTTGCAAAGATGAGATGTACAATAATGACTGGCTGACGGTGCAGGAGTTTGATGAGGCACTTTCAGAAAGCACTTTTTCCGGAAGCTTTGAATTTATAGGATTTGATTGCTGTCTTATGGCGAATTACGAAACAGCGCTGACGGTATCAAAATATGCTGATTATATGATAGCATCAGAGGATGATGAGCCGACAGGCGGCTGGGACTACAAGGCTGTTGCAGAAGCTCTCGGTACAAAAAGTTTTTATGATGTTATTCTGAACAGCTACGAAAAATCTCATCAGGACAGTGATGATTATACTCTTTCGGCAATTAAGCTTAATGAGTTCGATAAGGTAAAAGCCGTATTATCGCAATGTATTGACAAAGCCGAAAGAAGTAACAACAAGCTTATTATGTCAAAGGCAGTTCAGGAGTGTGAAAGCTTCGGTTCGTCAATTGCATATTTATATGATTTCGGCGATATTGCAGATTACTCTGATGTTGATTATGATTTCAGCGGAATAATAAAAGCTGTGAAATCCGAAACAAAAAGTAACATCTCGGGGTTGAATATATGTTTTCCTTCCGATGATGAAAAAGCTCTTGAAAATTATCTGATGATTTCAGAGGACAAAAATTACTGCGATTATCTCAAAAACAATTATTAGGGAACAGGGGGCAGATATGTGGAAAATCTCAATAATAACATTGAACTTAATGTCGGACTGCTCTGGTTTTCGGCTGTAATTACGCTGTTTATGTTTTTGGGAGTGGTGACTGACAAAACACGGAGCAGACCGTTTATTAAGTGCTTTACAGCCTTGCTTGTGACAAATATTCTTATGCTTCTCGGCGAAAGCGGATTGTGGATTTTTGGCGGTTCACCGGACAATATTCCAATTTTAAAATTATGTGCGTTTATTTCATTTGGTTTAGGGGCAATACTCGAAGTATTGTATGCCTATTGCCTGATAGGCTTTGTCAGAGAACGGCAGAAAGTATCGTGGAAATATGCGAAAGTAATTGCAGTTATCGGCGCAGTGTATCTTTGTCTTGTTGTAATTTCCCTGTTTAACGGAATGCTGTTTGACTTTGACTCAAACGGATATTATGTTGACGGAGAGTATTACTTTATAGTGAGATTTCTTGATTTCATTATCCTATTGCTTGAAATTTTTACGGTAATCAGATTCTGGAAAATACTCACACTAAAAGGCACGATTTCTCTGCTTTCGTTCAGCGTACTGCCATTGCTTACAATGCCGTTGCTTTCATGCTGGGACCCGACTCCTCTGTATATGGCAACCACGGTTTCTTTGCTTTTGATTTATATGCTGTTCCGAGGAGAGCTGACACGACAGCTTTCGGAAAAGGAAATTCAGCTTGTTGAAAAAAACAGGGAGCTTGCGCAAAAGGAACGGCAGATTACCGAAAACCGCATTTCAACAATGATAAGTCAGATACAGCCGCATTTTATATATAACACCCTCGGAACAATACATCAGCTGTGCCTTGAACAGCCCGAAAAGGCGGCGGAATTAACACGCAGCTTTTCTCAATATCTGCGAGGAAATTTCAGCGAGCTTAACAACAGCGTGCCTATTCGTTTTTCACAGGAATTGAATCATATAAAATGTTATATGAGCATAGAGCAGGTTCGCTTTCCCGACATTCAGACAGAATACGATTTGAAAGCTGAAGATTTTAATCTGCCTGCGCTTTCGGTTCAGCCGCTTGTTGAAAACGCCGTAAAGCACGGTCTTATGGGACTTGAAAGCGGAGGTAAAATAACCGTATCTACTTATGAAACCGATACAGATTACTGCGTGTGTGTAAAAGATAACGGAGTAGGCTTTGATAAAACAGCCGTTTATGATAAAAAGAAGCATATCGGTATTGAGAATATCCGTGAAAGACTTACTGCTATGTGCGGCGGCACTCTGACGGTTGACAGTGTTTTAGGCAAAGGCACAACTGCCGTCATCACTATTCCAAAGGAGGAAGCAATATGAGAGCATTGACTGTAGATGACGAGCAGATTATGCTTAATGCATTGACTTCGGCTGTAAAGGAGTCGCCCGATATATCGTCTGTTGCACAGTTCACATCCTGTACAGCATCCCTGGAGTGGGCGAAAGCCAATCCGATTGATATTGCATTTCTCGATATAAGTATGCGTGGAATGGGCGGACTTGCACTTGCAGAAAGATTGCTTGAAATTCAGCCGAATTGCAAGATTGTTTTCTGTACAGGCTTTTCGGAGTATGCGGTGGAGGCTTTTAAAATTCATGTTTCGGGATACCTTTTAAAACCGATTACGGCAAAGGCGGTACAGGCTGAAATTGACCACATAAAGCAGGAAAAAGCCAAGGAGAAAACCACATACAAGCTGTTGACGGTTAAATGCTTCGGGAATTTTGAGGTGTACGCACAGGGAAAAATTCTTAACTTTAAGCGGTTAAAATCAAAAGAGCTGCTTGCAATTCTTGTTGACCGCAGAGGAGCGAGTATGACGGCAAAGCAAATCTGTTCTATAATGTGGAGTGCTGTTGATGATGATAGTAAGCATATGACATATGTACGCCAGCTGTTTGTAGATTTGCGAAATGCTCTTCGTTATGCTGATGCAGAGGAGGTTCTGCAGCAAAACGGCTACAACTATTTTCTTAATACTGAGCTAATTGACTGCGATTATTTCAGTTACCTGCAAACAGGGGAGCCAAGGTTTCACGGAGAGTATATGATGCAGTACAGCTGGGCAGAATCAACCTGCGCAGGTCTGATGCAAAATAACAACTGAAAAATTATTGAACACGGTTGGGCAAAAGCTCAACCGTTTTTATTTTTTTATTGAAAAACACGTGAATGTGTCACGCATTTGTCACACCCTGTATGTTAAAATAAGAAATAACAGATGATATATACCCGAAATTTTATAAATATTGAACATTTGTCCGTATTTTGTCATAGTGGGTATGTTATCATCAGTACACAAACTTAAATTAAATTCATTAACGGAGGAAATTATTATGAACATTTTTGAAACAATTCCGGCATACGATTACGTTATTGCAGTCACAGGCGTGTTGGGCGTGATACTGGGTATTGCTCAGCTTGGTGCAAAAAGGTGTATCGGTATTATGAAAATCGACCAATACACAGGAGAAAGTGCAGGCAGATTTGCCGTTGTATCATCTGTAATTTACATACTGGGCGGAATTATAACTGCCGCAGCACCGTTTGCAGTAAGCTACATCAATTCGCAGAATTTCGGTTTCAGTCTGCCCACACAGCTTCCAAGCTGGATTCTGATTGCAGTAGTTGCAGTGGTGTTAATTGCGCAGACTTCAACTCTCAAGAAAAAGTTTTAATACAGTTTTGATAATAAACCATAAAAAGGAGGCTTTAAAATGAAAACAAATTTAAAAAGAATGGTGGCGCTGTTGCTTGCTGTGATAACCTGCCTTAACATTGCGGCGTGTTCAAATGCGCCGTCGTGGGACGGAAAATGGGAGATTACAGACGCTGACTATGAAAATATGAAGATTGCAAAAGTAATATCCACCGAAAATGACGGAACAAGATATGTAACTCTTTCCGCTGAGGATATAAGTTACAAATCAGAGGTCAAAAGCGACAGTGTTCGTGTGGTTGCCTATCCTGTTTCAAAGGCAAGCGTTGAGTCACTAAGTACCGATGATATTGCACAAAGCAGTGAAGAGATTTTCAAGGAAACTATCCTTGAGGAAGTTACCGCCCAGCGCAAGGACGACAAAACACTTGAGCTTAGCTTTAAAGAGCCTGAGTACGATTACTACTGTATGTATCTGTACTATGTGCATAAGGAGGCGGTTGACGGTAAGGCTTTCGTTCTGGGCTTTGACAACATCTGTCTTGAAAAAAGCACCACACCCGAGGCAAAAATAACGACAAACCTTAAAAACGGTCAGGAAAACCCGACCTTGGAATTAAAGCTTACAAATGCAAAAGCTTCTGAAAAAATAAAACCCGAAGATATTACCTTATCAGGTGCATTTGAGAATCTGAAAGCAACCTCTGTAACATCTGACGGTGACACTATTACAATCAAGACCGAGGGCGAGGTTGAGGTAACCTCTGCCGCATACGGATATGTTCAGCTTTCGGAGAATGCTACCGATGCAGGAGCAAAAATTCTTGCAATGCTCGAGGTTGAAAATCTTGACGCATATATTGATGCAGAATCCTTTGCACTTGAAAACGGACTTCTGAGCTTTGATGTAGATGTTTGCGGCAAAACGCTTGAAATTTCAAACGATGAGCTTGCACCTCTTGTAACGCTTGAGGGTTATAAGGTTGACAGCGTAAAAATCAGTGACGACAAAACCTCATTCAGGCTTTATGTAAAGACGGATAAATCAAGCATTGATGATGCAGTAAGTGCTCTAAACGGCAAAGCGCTCGAAATCGACTCAAAGGCAGTCGGCGGCGACGGAATATATGTTGAGATTACGGCAAGCTGTTCATCACTCGGCGGCGTAATAAAAACACTTGATAAGCCGGAGGGTGACTCGGACAAATTCAAGGCGACAGCACAGCTTTTTGCACGCAACGGCGAGCTTAAGGAGCTGTCGAAGTCTGATATAAAATTCAGCGGTGATTTTGAGGGTGCAGAGGTGACCTCTGTTAAAAATACCGACAACGGCTGTGACATTGAATTTACCTTTTCCGCAGACAAGAACAGGACTATATTTAACGGCTATGCAGAGATTTCAGAGGGCAAGCTTGTTGATTTGTGGGGAACAAAGTCAGATAATAACAGCGCAGGACTTTCCTATGCCTTTGAAACGAGCAAGGCCGGCGGAAATGCTATTGATAATCTTGTAGAAAAATTCTCGAATTATTCGTCCGAAGATTTAATCAATGATATTGTCAATATTGCTACAATTATTCAGTCTACCACGCTTTCCGAGTTTTATTCCGGCGATTTTGTCGGGGCGATTTTCTCACTGTTGGGTGTTGATTCAGGCTCTGACGGAGATACGGCGGAGATTCTGTCAATCGTCACCGACATCAAGACAATGGTTAATAACCTCGACTGCGAGATAAAGGATTTAAAAAGCACAGTTGAGGAATACGGCGATGATATAATAGCTGAATCTAAGAAAAACACTCTGATAGCGTTGGAGAGCAAGTGGAGTGCTTTCAATACAAATTATGTTGAAAAGCTTGACAAAACCGTTAATTCATACATTTCAAATTGCCGCAGGTCCTTGGTGGATTATATCCGCTCCGACCATGGAGATGAGCTAAAGCTCTATTACGACAATGACGGCAAATTAGCAATACCCGATAAAAACAATTCGTCATACAGCGTGGACGCCAAGAAGCTTGATACAAGCAAAACAGTAACAATCAAGCTTGATGATGATACCTTCCAAGCCTGTGATGAAGTATTCGGTAAAAAGGGATTTAAATACAGCGACGAGCTTGTAAAGGCGCTCAAGACAGACCTTGGCAATGCGGTTAAGAAGATGAATGAAAACGGAGATAAATCCATTGAATATACCGAAAAAACAGGAGATATACTCTACGGCTATATTTATATGCAGATGTCATTCAAAAATCTTACAAACGATTTTATGAACAACATCAGAAATGATTATGTAAACTTCTGCAAGCAGATTTACGAGGGGCAAGCTGTACTTAATACCTTCGATGAAATGATGAAGTACAAGTATAATTTCCAGTCGGAAGCAAAGCAGGATATGGAAAACATAAGAAAATCCCTTGTAGTAATGCTTTACAATTACGGCATTACAGCAAGCTTTGTGGAAAAATATGATACATCAACGGACAACAAGGATATAACCGAGGCTAATCACAAGGCGATTGATTACATAAAAAATCATAGCGGTTTATATGATGAACCTGAGGGATATTCATATTGCTATGTTGTAAACAGACCCATTACCTTGCGTGTAAGCGGAACCGGTTACAATATGAGAATCAAAACCAGATATCACAGTGGAAGGAAGTTAACACGTTGGATATATGATAGCTATGAAGATAGAGGAACAGACCCTTATGTTTATCGTTACGACTACATTGATGAGAGAGTATATCAAACCCCTACTGCGGGTGCTCCAATAATATATCGGATTCCTGCCGGCTATTATTTCAGCGAAGACCGCATGGATAAAACAAATCTGTTTTCAAATAATATACTCTCATCAAAGGATTTGAAGATGATGAAAGCGCGCTTTAGCAGCCTTAAGTCAAGCAATAGGTTTGCGTCCTACAAGGATATGAGCTTTGGCGAGTATATGACAAACGGTAAATTGATAAATGCTCCGTCAAAATATATGGTGCATAAGGTTGAATCTGCGGTAAACCGTTCTGCGATAAAACCTACCAAAATATTGACCTCGGGCGTTCTTGAAAAGGAGATGCCCCTTGACGGCACACGCACTTTGGTTTGCAACAAGTACGGATTAGCTAATGGATATTATCAAAAAGTAAATGAATCGGAACAACTCTATAAATACGGTGGAGGATACTATTTCACTCCGGGTAAGGAATACAGTCTGATTAATCCAAATTCATCTGGCTATGACAGAAAGGCGTCCAAAGATTACTTCCATATACACAAGGAATATGACGCAACCGTTTATGACCTTGAAAGCGATTCAATGAAGAACAATTATATTGTGCTGCAGGCGGCTCTTTACGGAGAATCACATTATCACTGGGAATGTGACGAGGGCGCATACTTCTACAATACAAATTATCAAGAGCCTTATTTCATCTTCCCGATAGGATAACTCAAAATTTATAATTAAAATTGCAAAAGGAGAAGTTTGCTGAGGACTTCTCCTTTTGATAGAAATGTTTTTACCTAAAATTAACAAAAGAAATCCCCCTATACAAAAAGAAATTTGCATAGGAGGTATTTATTGTATTTCTGTATTCTATATGTTATACTCAAGAAAAAAGGTGATGCTAAGATGAAAACAACAAAGATATTATCATTATTGCTTGCTGTTGTGATTCTTATTTCAACAGTATTTTCGGTTACAGCGTTTGCTGCGGCAGA
>CAZNUF010000021.1:0-10250 GCA_964576125.1 uncultured Ruminococcus sp.
TTCGCATTCTCAACTTCAGCCGTGACGGTCTTGTAAATTCAACAGCAGTTCTTGAAGCACTCAAGAGCGGCAAGGTTGCAAAGTACGTTACCGACTTCGGTACAGACGATATTCTCGGCGAGGAGAACGTAATCTGTATGCCTCACCTCGGCGCATCAACTCCCGAAAGTGAAGAAAACTGCGCTGTTATGGCTTGCGACCAGGTTATGGAGTACCTCGAGAACGGCAATATCATCAACTCTGTAAACTATCCCGCAATTTCACTTGCAAGAACAAGCGAAGGCGACACACGTTTCTGCGTAATGCACAAGAACGTACCCGAGCTCCTCAAGAAGGTTCTTACAGAAATCAGCGGCAATGTTGAAAATATGCTTTCAAAGAGCAGAGGCGACTACGCTTACACAATCATCGACGTTGCAGGTGCAGATAAGGCTGATGCAGACAAGATTGCAGCAGTTGACGGCGTTATCAGAGTAAGAGTTATCTGATTTTTCCAAAGTAACATTGAATAAAATACAAAAACTTACGGCGACTTCATTGCGAAGCCGCCGTTTTTGATAGCTTTTAAATTTGTGAGGTAAAAATCAGATTTTAATTCCGAAAAGTTTTTCTGCATTCTTGTACATTACGTTGTCGTAATCCTGTTTGCTTACCATAGTCTTAAACTCGTTGAAATACTGCTGATAAAGCGAACGGTCACCTTTTGGATTGTGCAAATAGGTGTCCTTGCCGTCAATCGGATTGTCCGAGCCAAAGAGGATTTTCTCACTGCCCCACTTCTGTATTGCTTTTAGAGTGCTCTCAACAGGCACCCAAGTTGTGTCGCCGTAGAGATTTGGCAGTTTGCCGAGCAACTCGATAGCCTGACTGTTGTCAGTGCCCAAGTCCATATGCACCATTACAAAATTTACTTCGGGGTGCTTTTTAGCCGCATTGTAAAGACGGAGTGAGTTCGCCTCGGGACAACCTCCCGTATGGGAAACAACGGGCAGGCTGTATTCTGCCGCTAATCTATAAATGGATTCAAGCGATTCATCATCGGGTGCTGTAATTGAATGAAAGGGGTGCAGCTTGAGTCCGTAAATTATATCCCTGTTATCGGCAATCATCTTGATGAATTTTTCGTCTGGGCGTTCCTGCCTGATTTTCAGCCAGGGCAATACTCCGATTTTATCGGGATTAGCGCTTGCAAATTCAAGAGTTTTTTCAAGAACAGCGTTCTGTGATTTCTGCAATTTCTGCGGAACAGGGTTGCCGTTGTGGTCGTTCTCGGCACATTCTATGTTTGAAACCAGAGAAAAATCAATGCCGTACTTATCCATTGAGTAAAGCACATTTTCGGGCGACATATCGAAAACGAGCATTTTGCCAATGTGAACGTGTGTGTCAATTATCATATTATCACTGCTTTTTGTTATTGTAAAAACGGTCGGAACGATGCTTGGTGGCAATGTTCCGACCGTGATTTTTTAAAATAAAAACTTATTTATTTTTGTTCTGAATGTACTCGTCAATTGCGGCTGCGGCTGTTTTGCCTGCGCCCATTGCGAGAATAACGGTTGCGGCGCCTGTTACTGCGTCACCGCCTGCGTAAACGCCCTCACGTGAGGTAAGACCGTTTTCGTCTGCGATAATGCCGCCCCACTTCTGTGTATCAAGTCCCTTTGTTGTTGACTTGATGAGCGGGTTGGGAGATGTGCCGATTGAGATGATAACTGCGTCAACGTCAAGCACAAATTCACTGCCCTCAACAGGGACAGGTCTTCTTCTGCCGCTTGCGTCAGGCTCGCCAAGCTCCATCTTGATGCACTTCATACCTGTTACGAACTCGTCCTCGTTGCCGATGATTTCAACAGGATTGTTGAGAAGCTTGAAGATGATGCCCTCTTCCTTAGCGTGTTCAACCTCTTCCTTACGTGCAGGAAGCTCCTCTTCACTTCTTCTGTAAACGATGTAAACCTCGTCTGCGCCAAGACGCTTTGCACAACGAGCGGCGTCCATTGCTACGTTGCCGCCGCCGACTACTGCAACCTTTTTAGCGTGCATAATCGGTGTTGACGGGTCGTCCTTATACGCTTTCATAAGGTTTGTTCTTGTGAGGAACTCGTTAGCCGAGTAAACGCCGCAGAGGTTTTCGCCGGGAATATTCATAAATCTGGGAAGTCCTGCGCCCGAGCCGATGAATACAGACTCAAAGCCGTATTCGTCCATAAGCTCGTCAATCGAGATTACTCTGCCGATTACCATATTAGTTTCTACCTTAACGCCGAGCTGTTTGAGAGTGTCAACCTCTTTCTGAACAATCGACTTGGGCAGTCTGAATTCGGGGATACCGTAAACGAGTACGCCGCCTGCAAGGTGGAGAGCCTCGAATACTGTTACGTCATAGCCTTTCTTTGCAAGGTCGCCTGCGCAGGTAAGACCGGCAGGACCCGAACCGATAACGGCTACCTTGTGACCGTTTGATTCGGGCTTGTGAACCTCTGCGTTCGGCTGTGCGTTGTGCCAGTCGGCAACGAAACGCTCAAGTCTGCCGATACCTACAGGCTCGGTCTTGATGCCTCTTACGCACTTTGACTCACACTGTGTTTCCTGAGGACAAACACGTCCGCATACAGCAGGAAGTGAGCTTGACTCGGAAATAACGTCATAAGCTGCCGCAAAATTGCCGTTTGCAACCTCCTTGATGAAGTCGGGGATTGCAATATGTACGGGACAGCCTGCAACGCAGGGCTTTGTTTTACAGTTAAGACAGCGCTGTGCCTCTTCTATAGCGACCTCCTGAGTGTAGCCTGTTGCTACCTCGAGGAAGTTTTTGTTTCTTACATCGGGGTCCTGGGTTGGCATTGGTGCCTTTTTGGGTGACATATTAGGCATAATTACTCAACCTCCTTTTTGAAAAGATTACAGGTTTCTTCGTAAGCGTGACGCTCAAAGGGTTTGTACATTGAGCCGCGCTTCATAGCCTCGTCAAAGTCAACCTTGAAGCCGTCGAAGTCGGGACCGTCAACGCAGGCAAACTTTGTTTCTCCGCCTACTGAAAGGCGACAGCCGCCGCACATACCCGTTCCGTCAATCATAATCGGGTTCATTGAAACGGTTGTGGGAATGTTGTGGGGCTTGGTTGTCTTTACAACGAACTTCATCATAATAAGCGGACCGATTGTGATAACGAGGTCGTATTTTTCGCCGTCGTTGATGAGCTTTTCAAGCGGAGCAGTTACAACGCCCTTTTCGCCGTAGGAGCCGTCGTCGGTCATAAGAATAAACTTGTCGGAGCAAGCCTTGAATTCGTCCTCGAGAATAACGAGGTCCTTGTTTCTGAAGCCGACAATTGAGTGAACCTCACAGCCAAGCTCGTGGAGCTTCTCTGCAACGGGAAGTGCGATTGCACAGCCAACGCCGCCGCCGACTACACAAACCTTTTTAAGACCGTCTGTGTGTGTGGGAACGCCGAGAGGGCCTACGAAGTCGTGAATGCAGTCGCCCTCTTCAAGGTGATTCAGCCTTTCGGTAGTAGCGCCGACAATCTGGAAGATGATTCTTACTGTTCCTGCCTCTCTGTCATAGCCTGCAACGGTAAGCGGAATACGCTCGCCGTCCTCGTCAACACGGAGAATGATAAACTGACCCGGCTCTGCCTTTTTTGCGATAAGCGGAGCGTCAATTTCCATCAATGTAACAGTGGGGTTAAGAACTTTTTTCTTAACTATTTTGTACATTTTCTCATTTCCTTTCATATAAAATTCACAATAAAACATTTTGAAATGTATAGCTTTATCTTATTAATATTAGCATAAAATCTTTTGACTTTCAAGGCGCTTTTTCATATTTTTTACATATCTGACGTGAAAATATTGGAAAAGTATAATTTACGCAAATTGCAGTAATAAGAGAGCAACAAACGGTTCTGAAAATGCATTACAGCATTTTTCAGAACCGTTTGTTATTTATCAGATATTTGTTATAAGATTAACAGAAAACTTTTGAATTGCAGTTGCATCAAGAATTGTAGTCTCACCGTCGTTATTTATATCAGCTAATTTAATGTTGAAATTGTAAAAGTTTTTCGGATTAACAAGATATTTTTGTATTTCAGTGGCATCTAAAACATTAATTACGCCGTTTTTATCAATATCGCCTATTTTAAATGCAGATACTAACTGCGAGTCTTGGCTTCCCGAATAAATCAGTTTTGCTAATGAGTCGGCTGTGAATATACCCATGTTGTAAGCTTCGGTAAAGGACAGACATTCATTTTCGTTAATGAATAAAATAGGTAATTTAATTTCACCATTTATATAAGCATATTCGTTACTCGTTTCAAAAAGGTAACCGTCTAAATTATAGCTCAATTCCCATGCTTGAGCTTCGCCGTATTCGCCGTAGCAAGCGTAATACCCGTTTTTCTCTCCGAAAATTTTTATTGATACAGGTAAATTATCATCTGGATAATAATGTGGATTGGTTTTCAGATATTCTGAAAATTTGTCCAAGCACAGTTGTTCTTTTTTATTTTGTTCGTTAGTTGTTGCAGAAACAGCAAGCATTGAAGAAATAATCAGACTAGCCGCTAAAAATAAAGATAATAATTTTTTCATAAATTTCAACTCCTTTTTTAAGAGACGGAACAAGTCAAACCATAAGACGAAACTTCGCCGGAAACAGTTGAGCCTGCTCTTGTTATGCTAACAGTATAATTGCCTGATTCACTTGCGATAAAAGAAATATATTGTTTCGTATCAAACCAACATGTTGATCCATATGTTTCTCCACCAGGCGTTGTTACAATTAAATCAAAAGTATCTGATAAAGGAAAAATTGTACTTAATGAATCATTACAGTTTATTGTTGTAACTTTATCCCAAGTAAGTGCTAATCTAATTAATTTTGGATTTGAGTTACTAGCATCTGATATATTAAAAGAAAAGCTCCTTGATGTGCTATAAGGTGTAAAGACATTATATGAGTAACGATTGTAATCGACATATGTTTGATATGCTTTTACAACATCGATTAACCCCGCACCGTATTCTCTTGAAAGCGCGATAGAAGCTTCGTTTGAATCAGAAAGCGGTGCCATTGTAATATCACCATAGGTTCTTTTAGTTGAACTGAGTAATAATGATTTTAGCAACATGGGTTTAGCTAATAAATTAGAACTCATTTGACATAACTGCGAAACAGCACCACAAACAATAGCAGACGCTGCAGAAGTACCTCCTCCTGTATAATTCGGATTATTTATCGCAGGAGTGTTTGTATTTGCGCCTGGCGCAATTACGTCTGGCTTATATGCATCATATTCTCCGGTTGCATAGCTGGATGTCTCTTTTATTAATCCATCATTGTAACAATTACCAACTACAATTGCATTATATATCATATTAGATTGGGGTATACCATTTGTACCGTAATTTCCTGCAGAACATATAAAATGAACATTGTGCATATAGGCAATATGGTCAAACCACATTGAGATAGTACCATATGTATTTGGAGTACCGCCACCTAGTATTAAGCTCATATTAATAACATTACAACCTTTGTCAATTAAGCCTTCTATTGCTGATTTATATCCACCAATTGCACAATAGATTTTAGCATCAGGTACAACACCTTCATATATTGTATTCCCAGTATTAGTATCTATCTTTCTGCCGGCAATTATACTAGCCATATAACTACCATGGGTAGAAGTACTTTGTTCAAGAGAACCAGCAAGAGAATAATCAATATCAACATTGTTAAAGTAATTAGCAAGAGTTGGGTCGGCAAAACCGGTATCATAAATTCCAACCGTAATATTTTCTCCTGAGTACCCCATTGTATCACGTACCGTAGATATATTAGTCATATCTAACCAAGTGGTATCAAATGATTCGTCTCCATTCTCAGTTTCTGAATCTGTTTGTATAGATGTATCATCAATATTAAGTACCTCATCTTCGTAATAATAAATTCCTTGAACAAAATCAGACTTGATAATATCATATATTTGTTTTTTAGTTAAATATAGATCAATATTAGGCGCATACTTACTGATATATATTATTTGAGATTCCTTTTCTTTCTCTAAAGAAAAAGTTTGATTTTTGCAAAATAAATTATCATAGCATTTGGCATTATTTTCAGAATACATTTCTTTTGCTATTTCTCTCTTTGCTTTTATAACTTTTTTTTCATCAGCTATGACAGTACTGCTGCTGTTACTCAAATTTGATAGATAAGCAGTTTCAGTAGACAATTTATCGTTTTCATAAAAAGCTAAATCGATAGCAGATGTTGAAATATTAGTGCTTTGAAGTTCGAGCTTTGTTTTTTTTCGCAATTCGTCTTTATCTATATCATTAAGCCAAACAGATACATTTATTGTATCGTCATTATCCATTTTTTGAAGTTTCTTAAAAAGTTCGCTGTCAATTTTAGCTATATTATGAGTACTCGTTTTTGCATATGCTGATAAAGACGGGAAGGATGTAGATAAAATTAAAATAGAAATACATAAAAACATAGTTGTTAAAGTTTTGCAAAGTTTTGACACAAACAACGCCTCCTTAAATTATATGATGTATGAATATTACGTATATAAAATATATATAATTGGCAGTACTTGTTTTTCCATTGGAAACACCTCGCAATAACTTATACAATAAAATGATTTTATTGTAATAAAAAATATATTATTTTTACAACTATATTATATCAAATGAATTTTAATATGTCAATAATACTTAGTGTTTTATATGAAGTTTTTGGTAATTTTTTGATATTGATGTTTATAAATATCACACAATAATAAAAATATAGTTTTTCGGAATAATAATAAGCTGTCGGCAGAAAATAATAGTGCTTTTATAAATTCCGCATAAATCTGCTGCGGAAATCGTGAATGAATGAAAGGGAGAAATTTATGGCTGACAACAGGAAAAAAATTGTACTTATCGGTACGGGAATGGTCGGAATGAGCTTTGCCTATGCGGCTCTTAACCGCAATCTGTGTGATGAGCTGGTGCTGATTGACATCAACGAAAAGCGAGCCAACGGGGAGGCTATGGATTTGAATCACGGTCTTGCGTTTTCAAATTCAAGTATGAAAATCTACAGCGGAAGCTACAGCGACTGCTCCGACGCAGACATTGTTGTAATCTGCGCAGGAGTAAATCAGAAGCCGGGCGAGAGCAGACTGGAGCTTTTGCAGAGGAACACAAAGGTTTTTGCATCAATTGTACCGAATGTGGTGCAGAGCGGCTTTGACGGAATTTTCCTCGTTGCGACAAACCCCGTTGACATTATGACGAGGGTTACGTTTGAGCTTTCGGGCTTTAATGCGGCGAAAGTTATCGGTACGGGTACTACGCTTGATACCGCACGACTGCGCTATCTTATGGGGGAGTATTTCGAGATTGACCCGAGGAATATTCACGCATACGTAATCGGCGAGCACGGCGACAGTGAGTTTGTGCCTTGGAGTCAGGCGATTCTTGCGGTCAAGCCGATTAAGGACGTGCTTGCCGACAATTCACAGACGTATTCTATGGAGGAGCTTGAAAAAATCGCCGTTGACGTTCGCACTGCGGCACAGGAGATAATTGAAGCGAAGGGTGCAACGTATTACGGAATCGGTATGGCGATTGTGAGAATTGCAAGGGCGATTTTGAATGACGAAAATTCCGTTCTGACGGTTTCGACAAGACTTAGGGGAGAATACGGCTGTAAAAAGGACGTGTTCATCGGCAATCCCTGCTTTGTGAACGCAGGAGGAGCAAAACGGATTCTTGAAATGAAGCTCACCGAGGAGGAAATTGAAAAGCTGAATAATAGCTGTAATATCCTGAATGATAATTTCAGAACGTTGGCGCTGTAAAAAGAATACGAGCTGAAAAAACGGGGCGGTTGTTGTGTTAACCGTCCCGATTTTACTTGGTTGATTAAATAATTAAAACAGCGTTATGCCGAACATATGCAGAATCCATAGCACTGCGCCGTAGATTATTGACGCCGAAACGCCGTATACTATTACCGGACCTGCGATGATGAACAGCTTTGCGCCCAAGCCTGCAACGTAGCCCTCGGACTTGAACTCGATTGCAGGGGAGGAAACAGCGTTTGCAAAGCCTGTAATCGGAACGAGCGTTCCTGCGCCTGCGTGTTTTGCGATTTTGTCGTACACTCCGATTGCCGTCAACAGTATTCCCAGAAAAATAAGCGTTACCGAGGTCAGCGTTTTGGCTTGCTGTTCCTCAATTCCGAGCGCACCGTAAAGGCTTGTAAATCCCTGACCGACTGCGCAGATTGCTCCGCCGATGAGAAAAGCTTTCAGTCCGTTCACAAAACATTTACTTTTCGGTGAATTTTTCTTCACAATTTTATCGTATTCTTTTGGTGAAATCATATGATACCCCTTTTGTTATCTGTTCTTTACCTTTATTCTGTCCGTATTTTAAATATTTATGTTAAAATTTTCACTTTATTTTTCTGACTTTATGTTGTATAATGTTAAATGTATATTTATGTGTATGCAACTATTTTTATAGGGGGATTGGGTTTGGAGCATTATCTTGACAACAGCGCAACTACGGCTGTTTCCGAAAAAGCGGCTGAAAAAGCATACAGGGTAATGGTTGAAAATTACGGCAATCCCTCATCTCTGCACCTCAAGGGAATGAATGCGGAGAAAGAGCTTGAAACGGCGAGAAAATCTGTTGCAAAAAGGCTCGGCGCACAGAGTGAAGAAATTTTCTTTACAAGCGGCGGTACAGAGGCTAACAACACTGCGCTTTTCGGCGTTGCTCTTGCGAAAAAAAGACGTGGCAACAGGATTATTATTTCATCAGTTGAGCACAGCAGTATTATTGAATCGGCGCAGAAGCTTGAAAGTGACGGCTTTGAGGTCGTCAGAATTTCGCCGAACGAGGACGGAATTGTCACTCCCGAAAGCGTTTTGCAGGAGGTTGATGAAAGCACAATCCTTGTTTCCGTTATGTGCGTCAACAACGAAACCGGCGCGGTGATGCCTGTAAGCGAGATTTTTTCGGCTGTCAAGGAGAAGAACAGAGACACAATCTGCCACACAGACGCTGTTCAGGCGTTCGGCAAAATCGCTATTAACGCAAGGCGGCTTTGTGCAGATCTGATTACCGTCAGCGCACACAAGGTTCACGCACCAAAGGGGTGCGGAGCACTGTACATAAAAAAAGGCGTTCGTATTATTCCTCACCAGTACGGCGGCGAACAGGAAAAGAAAATCCGCCCCGGTACCGAAGCACTGCCGCTGATTGCAGCTTTCGGAGTTGCCTGCGAGGAATTTAATATTGATGAAAATTATAAAAAAATATCGGAGCTTAACGAATATGCAAGGCAAAAGCTGAAAAGCATTGACGGCGTAATTATTAATTCTCCCGAAAACGCTCTGCCGTATGTGTTGAACATTTCGGTCGGCAGGGTGAGGAGCGAAACAATGCTCCATTTCCTTGAAGAATTTGACGTTTTTGTTTCCTCGGGAAGTGCCTGTGCAAAGGGCAAGCCGAGCCACGTTCTGAGCGCAATGGGACTTTCACGAGAACGTGCAGACAGCGCAATCAGAATCAGCTTTTCAAAATACAACTGCAAAGAGGACGTTGATGTGCTTTGCAGGAGTATAGAAACAGGACTGTCGGTACTGGCACACAGGTGAGTTCAATTCGTAATTCGGAATGCGTAATTCGGAATTAGTATATAAATTTATTTTAAGGAAGGCATATGAAAGAAATTATCCTTTTGAAGGACGGCGAAATTGTTTTAAAGGGACTTAACCGCCGTTCGTTTGAAGACGTTTTAAAAAAGAATATCAAATTTGCTTTAAGTCCTCTCGGACGTTTTGAGATTACCTCGGCACAGTCGACTATATATGTTAAGCCGCTGTCGGAGGATATTGATTTGGATGAGGCGTGTGAGAGAATTTCAAGGGTGTTCGGCATTGTCGCCTATTCAAGGGCGGCTGTCTGCGAGGAAAAAACGCTTGAGTCCGTTTTGCAGACCGCACCCGTCTATCTTGAAAAAACTCTTAAATCGGCGAAAACCTTTAAGGTTGAGGCAAAGCGCAGTGACAAGCGTTTTCCGTACAAGTCGCCTGAAATTTGCCGTGAGCTGGGCGGAGTGATTCTTGAAAAATTCCCACACCTTACGGTTGACGTTCACAATCCGGAGGTCACCGTTTATGTTGAAATCCGTGACTTCGGCGCATATATCCACTGCGACCCCGAAAAGGG
>CAZNUF010000022.1:0-4702 GCA_964576125.1 uncultured Ruminococcus sp.
GGCATTTTTATTGTAAAACCAAAGCTATAATTTGCAATCATACTGCACTTTGGTAGAATTGACTCATTTTCGGCAGAAAATGAATTCCACGTTATTTTGTCTGCAACCGTTTCGGCAGGCTCATTTTCGGAATAGGGAAGCTTTTGTACCGACGGGAAATCGACCGACAAATCATTGTCAATATCGGCACAGATTACGTTGCAGTTCCGCTGGGTAAAATTCTTTGTCTTTTCCTTGTAAAGAGGATTTCGAAGCAAGGAAAGCTCCTTGTTGTAATAAATCACCTGCGTGTTAATTTCACCTGTTGCAAATTCTCCGTCTACGTAAATTCCCTGCGTTGCACTCCCTATGTCAGAGGTGACAACATTTCTGTATTTTATGACGTTTGGATCCATTGCAACCATAGCCTTTGAATAGAGCGACTTTTTCTTTTCGTTATATTCAAGCATTGCGGCATTAGCCTCGTTTTCCGAGGTGTAGAGTGAAAGCGTCATAACCTCTTCTTTTTCATCAGAATTGAAATCACCGCAGTAAAATGCGGAATACTTCTGCCCTGCCTTAATCTCCTCGGTCTTTCCGGCGGAGTACGAGTAGCAGGAAAGGAGATTTATATTCTGGGTGTAGGTTGAATATCCCACAAGGATTTCAAGCGTATCACTGCCCGAAACGTCGGCAAAATCAACGCTGTCAATGTCGGTTGTTTCAGTTATGTTGTCAGACGATAATTTCCACTCGTTTTCGTCCGAATACATAACGAGCATATGTACCCTTGCAACATCCTCTCCCTCACGGTAAAAGGCAACAGCCTCGTCAACTCCGTCACCGTCAAGGTCGGACATAATAATCGCACTGCGGTAGCTTCCGCTTTTGGGGTATTTTAAGGTGTAGCCGTGCTTTGCAGTATCGGCAATAAGCTGTTCAATCTCGGCTTCGTCACCCATTGTTTTAGGTGGTCGCAAAAGGCTGTCGGAGCCTACGTCTGTAATATTGCATCCGCCTGTTGAAACGGCAGTTAATGCGGCAATTAAAAAAGCCAAAATTACATTTTTAATTTTCAAACGACAGCCTCCTTATCAATGAACAATTTACAATTAAAAATTAAGAATTAAGGGTCGCTACGCTCCGAATTTGTAATAGTGCGTGTTATTCGGATAAGTTTGTTTGCTGATTTTAAATTGATATATAGTTAACGTTTCGGGACGTCAAGGATGCCGTCCCCTACGGCAATATAGGATACCTTCATAAGCTCTTAACGCTGAATTATAATATAGTTCTCTGAAAATTGTTAATTGTTTTCTGCTTTGCAATCAGATATTTTATCTTTATTCCCTCTGCCGAGAACATTTTTTCGTGCTCGGTTTCAATATTATCCTTTACGTCGCTGTTGTGCAAATCACGTGTGAGATAGGTTATCTCATATCCGCTCTGTTGAAAATACTCCAGACTTTCATCAAAAAGCTCGTCATCGTCGGTTTTGAAACGGATTTCAGCGTCCTTTTTCAAAAACTTTTTGTACATCTCAAGCTTTTTGTAGTATGTAAGCCTGCGTTTTTTATGCTTCGGGCGAGGCCACGGATTGCAGAAATTAATGTAAAGCCTTTCGATTTCATCATCTTCGGTGATGATTTTGTCAAGCTGTTCAACATTGTAATTTACAAGCAGAAGATTTGTAATGTCGTCCTGCGTTTTGCCGTTTTCCTCAAACAGTTTTACGATTGTTCGTCTGCCGACACCGAGCATATCAATTTTTATGTCGAGAGCGATTATGTTTTTGTCGGGATTCTCGAGTGCAAGTCTGCCTGCAAAGCCGCCCTTGCCGCAGCCGATTTCAAGATACAACGGCTGTTCCTTTTTAAAAGCCTTTTTCCACTGCCCTGTATGCTCCTCGGGATTTTTTACGAAGAAGTTGCAGACAGAAAGCTCGGGCTCTGCCCATTTCTTTTTTCTTATTCTCATATTTCCTCATTTGTGCACCCTCAAAAGGGTGCACCACTACATATTGTTATTCATCGTATTATTATATCAAATAGTTACAAATTATGCAATAAATTTTTTATGCTAAATGAATATTCGGTTAAATAAATTTAATATTATCCGAATATGCTTTCGATTTTGTAAAAATAACGTCTGAAAAATTATCCGAAAGTTTATTAATCAGCGGTAAAATTACAATATCTTCACTTTTAAAGTGCCCTGCGTCAACAATGCTTACGCCAAGCTCGTTTGCAGCGTTGATTTCGTGGTGCTTTATCTCGCCTGTTACAAGCACGTCTGCACCGATTTGTGCCGCTGCAAAAATTTCAGAGCCGCCTGCACCCGATGAAACGGCAACCTTTTTTACGCATTTCTTAACGTCTGTATAGCGGAGTCCGTTGCAATCAAGAGCTGATTTTACGTTTTCGGCAAAGGCTTTCATCTCGGTTTCCTTTTCAAGCTCACCGACAAACAGGCACTCGCCCTTGTCGCTTTTTACGACGTTTTTTGTACCTATTGCATTTGCAAGGCAGAGATTCACTCCGAAGTCCTCGCTTAAATCGAGGTTTGTGTGCATACAAAGTGCAGAAATTCCGTACTTTGCAAGAAGATACGGAACACTGTTTGTATCAAGCCTTTTTATCGGATTAAAAATAACAGGGTGGTGACTTATAATTAGCTCACAGCCGAGCGTTTGCGCTTCGTTTACAACTTCACACGTAATATCAAGCGATACAAGCGTTTTTGTCACCTTTGTATTCTTATTGCCGACAAGAAGTCCGACGTTGTCAAAATCCATTGCGCTGTCAGTCGGCGCAAAGGATTCAAAGAAAGTCATAATTTCATTAATCGTTGTCATAAATTTTCTCCCGTATCTTATCTGCAAGCACAGCAAAGCGCACATCTCCGACAGCTTGTTTTGAAAGTCTGTTAATATGACCTTCTACAAAGCGAAGATGCGTTTCGTTACTCTTGGGCGAAAGCTCGCCGAGGTAGCAGTAAAGCTCGTCGGCGCTGTGCTTTTCACCGCTGTATTTAACAAGGAGCACCGTATAGCACTTTCCCGACGCTATACAGCAGTCCTGCTTAAGAATTTTAAAGCCGTTTTCACACAGCCAAGCAATAAGAACCTCACTCTTTGTCATTGGCTGTAAAATAAAATGCTTTGAGCTGTCGGCTGCATAGGAACACTCGGAGAGGATTTTTGCAATCAGCTCGCCGCCCATTCCTGCAATGACAATATCGTCGGCTTCATCGGACTTTATTTCCTTAAGTCCGTCGCTTAAACGTGTTTCAATTCTGCCGCTCATTCCCGATTCAATAATTGTGCTCTGTCCACGCTTAAGCGGCTCGGGATTTATGTCGGCGGCAATTGCACAGGGACATCTGCCAATACGGCACAGCCACACGGGTAAATACGCATGGTCTGTGCCGATGTCAGCAAGCTTTGCTCCGCTGCGGACAAAGTCTGCACAGAGCTTTAGTCGATTGTCAAGCTGTGAGTACGTACTCATTCGCCCACAGCTTCGTTGAGAGAATCAATCAGTGCGTCAACGTCAGCACCGTGAACCATACAAGCCTCTTCGATTGTTTCTCCTCTTGACGCAGGACAGCCGAGGCAGTGCATACCGATGCTGAAGAAAAGCTCTGCTGTTTCGGGGTGCTTGTCAAGAACGTCACCGATGATTGAATTTTTTGTTATAGCCATAATTTTTACCTCCGAAGTTTTATTTTAAATCCTTGCAGAAAACTGCAAGTTTAAGGTTATTATACCATATAAATGTGACATTTAAAAGAATTAATTTGCCGACCAGTATTTTCGGTCAAGGCTTCTGTACTGTACGGCTTCGAGTACGTGCTCGGAACGGATTACCTCCGACTGCTCCAAGTCTGCTATCGTTCGTGCAACCTTTAAAACCCTGTCATATGCTCTTGCGGTAAGTCCAAGACTTTCAAATGCATCTTTCAAGGTTTTTTCAGCCGCTTTGTCAATTATGCAGGCTTTTTCAAACTGCTCTGCGTTGATTTTTGCGTTGCACAGCGTTTTGCTGCCCTTAAAGCGTTCACGCTGAATTTTCCTTGCACCGTCAACTCGCTTTTTTATATCAGCCGAGCTTTCGGTAATTTCAGAGCTTCGCAGCTCGTCAAATTTTACGGGCGGCACTTCAACGTGTATGTCGAACCGATCCAACAGTGGCCCCGAAATTCTGTTAAGATAACGCTTGATTTTTACGTCCGAACAGGTACAGCGGTTTGTTCCGTCGCCGTAATATCCGCACGGACAGGGATTCATAGCCGCAACGACCATAATTGAACAGGGATATGTACAATTCTGCCCCGAACGTGAAATCGTAATCTGTGAGTCCTCAATCGGCTGTCTTAAAACCTCAAGCACGTTGCGAGAAAATTCGGGCAGTTCGTCAAGAAAAAGAACGCCGTTGTGTGCAAGGGAAACCTCGCCCGGTTTAATTGTGCCTGTTCCTCCTCCGCCGAGACCTACAGCCGTTACGGTGTGGTGCGGCGAACGGAAAGGTCGTGTTTCAACAAGTCCGTCACAATGCAGTGTGCCTGCAATTGAATGGATTTTTGTTGTTTCAATCATCTCGTCAAACGTCATATCGGGTAGAATTGACGGCAGACGTTTTGCAAGCATACTCTTACCCGAGCCGGGAGGACCGATAAGCAGAATATTGTGACCTCCGGCGGCGGCAATTTCAAGCGCACGCTT
>CAZNUF010000022.1:4802-9926 GCA_964576125.1 uncultured Ruminococcus sp.
CCGTTGACATTCTGCACTTTTTGTACTATATTATTATTTAGTAGATTAGTATTGTCAGAGGTGAGAAAATGGGTGAAAGCACAAACTCCTATAATTCACTCGATGACAACACCCTTGCAAGGCTTTCAAAAAACGGAGATGACAATGCTTTCAACGAGCTTGCAATGCGCTATCTGAACATTATCAACTTTATTGCACGAAAATATTCCGCAGAGGGTTACGAGCAGAATGATTTTGTTCAGGAAGGTCTGCTTGCTCTTTTATATGCCTGCCGCACCTTTGACGAAAACGAAAGCTCGGGCTTTAAAAACTATATGTCGGTTGTTGTTGAACGCAGGTTCATTTCAATAATACGCAAAAGCAGTACACAAAAGGCTGTTCCGAAGTCTGCTCTTGTTCAGCTTGACGACTTGGGCGATACGCTTGAAGATTTTTCACAGACTCCCGAGGAGCTTCTGATGTGCCGTGAACACCTTAAAATGGTGCTTGACAAGCTCAGGAACGTGCTTTCAAAGACCGAATTTGAGGTTGTTATGCTGTACGGAAACGGTCTTGGATATAAAGAGATTGCCAAAAGGCTTTCAATTTCCGAAAAATCCGCTGATAATGCTCTGCAAAGAGCTCGCAGAAAAATCTGCAATATCAATATGTCCTGAATAGTTTATGCGGTGCAATTCCGCACGGGGCGAAATTCTAATTATGCCAAAAGAGAGGTAAAAACCAATGTACGAAGACAAGACACTCATTTGCAAAGAATGTGGAAACGAATTTGTTTTCACCGCAGGCGAGCAGGAATTTTACGCTGAAAAAGGTTTTGTAAATGAGCCGCAGCGTTGCAAGGAATGCAGACAGGCACGCAAGAACGCTGCTAAAGCAGAACGTCAGTATTTTGAAACAACATGTGCTGAATGCGGCGGTCCTGCAAAGATTCCTTTCCAGCCTATGGAGGGCAAGAGCTATTACTGCAGCGATTGCTTCGCAAAGAGAAAAGCAGCTGCTGAATAATATACTTTATAATATTTTTGCACTGTACACGGCAGGTTTTGATTCTGCCGTGTTTTCTTTTATTCTGTTAATAAAGCTTTCGGCGTTTCGATGAATTTTGCCGCTATTGCCGCAAACAGCATAATTGGAATCAGCTTTATCGGAAAAACAATCATTAACAGCAACACCGTTGCAAGCGGTTTTTTCAGAGTGTGACCGACAAGCGCAGTAGTAACAACACCGGCGCAGAACACCATATCAATTCCAAATATCAGGCTCATAGCACAGCCAATGCAGATACCGCAGAAAATAATCGGGAAAAAGTGACCGCCCTTTAAACCTGAATCAATGCAGATATTCGTCAAAATCAGCTTTGCAACAGCAATTGCGATAAGCATAACAGCGCCTATTGTTTCAGCGTCTGCCATTACCTCGCTAATCTGGTGCTCTCCCGAAAACATTGTAAGCGGCAGAATTGTTCCCGAAATTCCGAGGAGCAAGCCGCCTGCCGTTGCTCTTAAAACAGTATACTTCTTGAATTTCTTTTCAAGTGAAAATGTGAGCTTTTTGAAAATAAAATACAGGTAACCTGCCGCAATTCCGACAGCAGTCAGAGGAATTGCGTACAGATAATGCAAAAGCTCTATTTTCCCGATTTCAAGCTCCTCTAATCCTGTTCTTCCCCCAAACAGCTTTCCAAGCAGGATAAACACGCTAAACGAGCTTAAAATTGCCGCAAAGTAGAGAACAATTTTTGATGTTCTCGGTAAAACAACTTCTTTGTCGGACTCAATCGGCTCAATAAAGCCGAACATCGGAGAATGGAAAATCGTGCCCAGAGTGGCGCTGAGTCCGATTTGCGTAAGCTCCTCAACCTCTTTGAAATACAGCTTAAGCTTATCTCCCACCCAAGTGCAAAGTCCGGCTATGACGCCTGTAAGTCCTGCCTCGGGACCTACGCTTGCTCCTATTATCAGAGGAAACAGTGCCGAGCCGAGTGTAGAAAAAACATTGCCGTAGGAGTATCTGCCGGTTGTTTTCACTCTGCCCAAAACTGTGTTCAGTTCCTCGGGATAATCTCCGAATTTCTTTTTCCAAAGACCTATCAGCAGTCCTCCGACAAGGCATATACAAAGAGTGTAAAGCGGAAAATCCAGCTTTGACGGAGCGAAATTCCAGATAAACTCAATTCCTATATTCATCAGTCTGATAAACGCCCAGATAATTGCTCCGACAATGGCACCTAAAATGACGGTATACAACAGAAACAACACATTATTTTTGACCTTTTTCAATTCCCCACCTCCAAGTTTTTGTTATTTCTATCATTATTATATATCATAATGAGTTGTATGAAAAGGCTAAAAATTAAAATAGATAGCCATTTCCAAATAAACATCATAAAATTTTTCTTCATCACATACAATGTATCGGAGGGGATTTTATGCGTTTATTAATTCTTACGAAGCGCAGTCTTGTTTCACTGGGATTCTGTCTTTTAATTGGTGCGGCTACGGCGGCAATTGCGATAACTTCAACCGTAAGGGCGGTTCAGACCGCTTCTACGCCCCGTGAAATCCCCATATACTATGTGGAAACTGATAAGAAGCAGGTTGCGCTTTCCTTTGACGCCGCATGGGGCAATGAACAGACTGATGATTTGCTTAAAATTCTTGATAAATACGAGGTCAAGACGACATTCTTTCTTGTCGGCGACTGGGTTGACAAATATCCCGAAAGCGTAAAGGAAATTGCCGACAAGGGGCACGATGTGGGCAATCACAGCGATACCCACCCGCATATGACGCAGATGTCAACGTCGGATATGACGGGGCAGATTCAGTCCTGCAACGAAAAAATCAAGAAGATTACCGGTAAAATGCCTACCCTGTTCCGTGCACCCTACGGTGACTACAACAACGACGTTGTGAAGTCGGTCAACGGCTGTAATATGTACTGCGTTCAGTGGGACGTTGATTCTCTCGACTGGAAGGACCCTACCCCCGAGCAGATTACAAAAAACATTGTCAGCAAGCTGAAGGACGGCAGTATTATTCTTATGCACAACGGTGCAAAGAACACCCCCGAGGCACTGCCTATGGTAATTGAGGGTATTAAAGAAAAGGGATATGAGATTGTTCCGATTTCACAAATACTCCTAAAAGGCGAATACTACACGGATGTTGACGGCAAAATGTGCCCGAAACAAAGCTCGTCAACAGTTCAGCAGAGCACAACAGCAACACAATAACGCACAAAAACGGCAAAGCATAATTGCTTTGCCGTTAATCTTTGCATCTTAATTTTATCAGTAAACTACAACTCTTGTGCCGTATCCTGCTTTCTGATAAATCTTCTTTACAGCGCTGTAGGGGGTGTTTACACAGCCGTGAGAGCCGTTGCCCTTGTAGGTATTTCCGCCGTACTCACTGTTTGAACGCCAGCTTGAATCGTGTATTCCCACGCCGCCGTAGGTGAATCCAAGCCAGTAAGAAACAGGGCAGGAATAGTCTGCACCTACGAGCACAGCAGGCGACTGACGCTGCCAGATTGAAAACGCACCCTTTGGTGTATTGTGATAGCCGTCATCATTTCCCGTTACAACGTCGGTGTGACAGTAAAGCTCGCCGTTGCGATAGTACCACATATGCTGCTGTTTAAGGCTGATTTCAATATATGTACCTCCAACGCTTACGCCATATGCGTCTTTGGTTACTGTTTTCGAACGTGTAGCATACGTGCCGACAACCTTTGTTTTGCTTGATCCGTTGATTTTATAAGGCTGAACACGGAAATAGTAGGTCTTTTTGTTTGAAAGTCTTACTGTATTAAAATAATTGTTTGTTGTTGTGCCGAGCTTTTTAAAAGTACCGTCCCTTGAGGTTGAATAGTAAATGTCATAGCCTGTAGCGTACCTGTTTTTATTCCACGAAAGGCTTACTCTTGAAAGCTGTGAGGTCATTGTATAATCAGGAGCACCCAATCCGCAGATAAATTTGATTTCCGCTGACGGAGCTGTATAGTATGTGCCGTAAAGCTCACGGAAAGGTCTTACACTGTAATAATACGCTCTGCCAAGCTCGATATTATAGTCGGTAAACGTAGTTGTGCTGTTGCCTCTGATTGTTTTATATAGCACATATTTTGCATTTGTGCTGTTGCATGCACGGTAGATTTTATATCCCGTAGCCTTAGAATTTCGGTTCCAAGCAAACTCGATAACGCTCGAAGAACGTCTCATTCTCAGATTCTCAACTTTGCCGGGCTGTGTTGCAGTCTTTTTAACTGTACCTGCACCCTCGTATTTTACGCCGTCCTGAACAACATACGCAGATATTTTGAAATGATACTGCGTTGTGTGTGCAAGCTTTTTGATTGTACAGGTATTTGACGTTACCTCGGAAATCTTCTTAAACGTATTTGAGCTGTCGGCATTTTTATAATATATATAGTATCCCGACGCTCCGCTGACCTTGTCCCATTTAAGGGTTATACTGTCGGTTAAAAAGCTTGTCTTTTCAATATTCTTAACATTTCCAACCTTCGGTGCGGGCTTTGTGGTCGGCTCGGTTGCAGGCACAGTAGTCGGAACGGTAACAGGCTCCGTAACCGATGTTGACGGACGGGTTACAGGCTCCGTTGGTTCTGTTGACTGTTCAACGGTATCTGCAACGACATCACCTGAAACAACAGGCGTCGCTTCACTTTCAGCCGCATATGTACTTGTGCCGAAAACTGCGGTTGCAGAAAACACCGTAATCACCGCAAGCCAGGCTGAAAATACACGTTTAAACTTATTTTTCATTGTTATTCCCTCTTTCGCCAATACATCATCGCTAAACGATAACTGATAACAATATTATATAATAATTCTTCCAAAAAATAAAGGGTTTTTTATGTGATTTTTTTAAAATTTTTTAGATTAATTCTTAATTTTTTGTATGAATGTTTGTCTTTTTAGTAAAAAGCAGGTTTTTATTTGCATATTACAACTGTCAATTTAATTTTTCTCGGTTGAATTATCGGGGCAGACACTTGAAGATACTCTTTCGTCGTACTTCTCAACAGCCGCCCTTACTCTTAATCGCAGTCGCTCAAAGGGAGTATCTTCCTTGTTGTCGATTATCTCCTTGGGATAAA
>CAZNUF010000023.1:0-9342 GCA_964576125.1 uncultured Ruminococcus sp.
TTATTTTGACAGAAAATAGTCCATCATTGTAAAGCCTTTTTCTATGTAATTGCCTGTCTGCTTTGCTTCCTTTTCGCAGAAGCATTTTACTCCGCTGTCGATTTCATTTTTGCTGTCATAAATGAGGTACGGAACAGGATTTGAGCTGTGTGTTTTAATCGAAAGCGGTGTAGGGTGGTCGGGACAAACGAGAACTGCAAAATCATCGTAGCCTTTCAGAAACTCGGTTACGGGTGCGAGGATATGCTCGTCGATAAGCTCGATAGCCTTGACCTTATTTTCCATTTCTCCTCTATGACCGCACTCGTCGGGAGCTTCAACGTGAACGTAAACAAAATCTGCACCGTTCTTGAACTCATCAATTGCCGCCTTGCACTTGCCGTCAAAGTTGGTGTCAATGTAACCTGTTGCGCCTTCAACGTCTACGCTCTTCATTCCTGCGCAGATTGCAATTCCCTTTAAAAGGTCAACTGCCGAAATCATACTGCCCTTTTTGCCGAACTTGCCGAAAAAGCTGTCCAGCTGTGGCTTTGTGCCCTCGCCCCAAAGCCAGATTGAGTTTGCAGGACGCTTTCCCTCTGCAACTCTCTGCTTATTAACAGGGTGATCCTTAAGCAAATCATAGCTCTTCTTCATCAGCTCGTAAAGCTTTGCGGTGTCCTCGCCCTTTGGAATATAGTCGGTAATCACACGGTTTGAAATATCGTGCGGAGGGGTAAGCTCACCGGGGTGAGGATTGCCGTTGCTCCACACAAGACAATGACGGTACGAAACACCCGAATAGAACTTGAAAGTATCGTCACCGAGCTTTTCCTGAATGTAATCTATTAAAATCTTTGCTTCCTGCGTTGAAATATCTCCGCCGCAGTAGTCCACCATTGTTTTATCCTCGTACTTTTCCTCATTGGAAAGCGTTACAAGGTTGCATCTTAATGTAACGTCAGTGTCCTTTAAGTCAATTCCGATGCTTGCCGCCTCAAGCGGAGAACGTCCGCTGTAGTAGATTGCAGGCTCATATCCGAGAACGGAGAGATTGGCAACGTCACTGCCGGGCTTTAAGCCCTCTGCAACAGTCTTTACCATTCCCACTTCACCTTTTGCGGCAAGGCTGTCCATACAAGGCTTTACCGCCTTTTCCATAGGAGTTTTATTGCCGAGCGCTTCAACAGGCTCGTCAGCCATTCCGTCACAAAGCATTACAAAATATTTCATATCTATTACCTCTTTTTATTTCTGCAAGGTTCCAAGGCTTGCACATTTTAAGTATGCATTGATAAATCCGTCAAGGTCGCCGTCCATAACGCCCTGAATGTTACCTGTTTCAAAGCCTGTTCTGTGGTCCTTTACCATTGTATATGGCATAAACACGTAGCTTCGAATCTGCGAACCCCATGTAATTTCCTTCTGAACGCCCTTGATGTCCTCAATTTTCTCAAGGTGCTCACGCTCCTTGATTTCAACGAGCTTTGAAATAAGCATTTTCATTGCAACGTCACGGTTCTGGTACTGGCTTCGCTCAACCTGACTTGCAACAACAATACCTGTCGGAATATGAGTAAGACGAACGGCAGATGAGGTTTTGTTTACCTTCTGTCCGCCTGCACCGCTTGCACGGTAAACGTCCATTTTAATATCCTCAGGTGCGATATTAACCTGAATATCGTCGTCCATTTCGGGCATAACCTCTAATGATGAAAAGCTCGTGTGACGTCTGCCTGCCGAGTCAAACGGTGATACTCGTACAAGGCGATGAACGCCTGCTTCACTTTTGAGATAACCGTATGCGTTTTCGCCCTCAATAAGCATAACTGCGCTTTTAAGTCCTGCCTCGTCGCCGTCGAGGTAGTCAACCTCTTTAACCTTGAAGCCGTGAGCCTCTGCCCAGCGTGTGTACATTCTGTAGAGCATTTCAGCCCAATCCTGCGCTTCCGTTCCGCCCGAGCCTGCGTGGAAGGTGAGAATTGCGTTATTTTTATCGTATTCGCCTGTCAGCAAGGTCTGTAATCTCTGCTTTTCAAGATTTTCCTTAACTGCGTTTACTTCGCTTTCGGCTTCTTCAAGGAGTGACAAGTCCTCTTCCTCGTTTGCAAGCTCAATCAGAGCAACGGTGTCCTCGTATTTTGCAACAAGGCCTTCGTAAGCCTCTACCTTGCCCTTGAGTGCGCCTGTTCTCTGCAAAACCTTCTGCGACTTTTCAACGTCGTCCCAGAAACCCGGCTCGGTAGCCTTAAGCTCAAGCTGCTGAATTTCGGACAGCATTCCCTTCATTCCGAGAGCATCGGACAAATCGTCAATTTCAGGCTTTAACGCCTGAAGTCCGAGCAGCAATTCTTCAAACTGTACCATAAACACATACCTTTCTTTGATATATATTTTCATTTTAAATTATCTTATCACAATTTGTTATTATACCAAATTTACGCAGAAATGTAAACTTATATTTTAAATAAATTATAATTGTTGCATTTATAGTTTTTATTTGTTATAATTAACTTGTAAAAGAATATACGGAGGAAATTATGGAATTTACTCAATACAAATGCCCCGTATGCAATGAACAATTCAAAAGCGGTGACGACATTGTTGTGTGCCCCGAATGCGGTGCTCCGCATCACCGTGAATGTTACGAAAATAACGGACATTGCTTTTATGAGGACAAGCATTCAGAGGATTTTTCCTTTGAAGAAACATACAGTGAAAATAATGGCGGTTCGGACAACTCCGATGACAGTACAATAACCTGTAAAAAATGCGGTTTTGAAAATGACAAGGCCACGTTTTACTGCCGGAACTGCGGTTTTCCGCTCAATGAGCAGGACAGAAAGCAGAACAACAATCAGAATACGCAAAACAATCAGAACGGCAATAACGGTCAGCCGTTCGGTCAGGGAATGCCCCCGTTCGGATTCGGCGGAGCAGGGATTCCGTTTGACCCGATGGCAGGGATTGACAGCGAACAGCCGATTGCCGATAATGTAACGGCAGGAGAAATGTCAAAATTTGTCGGCAAGAACACTCCGTATTTTATGATTGTGTTCAACCGAATCAAGAATTTCGGCAGTTCAAAATTCAACTTTGCGGCTTTTCTGTTTTCAGGAGTTTATTTCCTTTACAGAAAAATGATTGTTGTAGGAATTATAGTTTCTTTACTTGTAATCGGACTTACCGTCGGTGAAACATTTATTCAGCTTACGCCGGAATATCAGGAGCTTATCAACAGCCTTCTGAATATGCAGAACGGTACGCAGATGTTTTATTCTTTTTCGCTTTCGTCGGAATTTTCAATGAATGAAATTATCTTTATGTATTCGCCCTACATTCTGAGTCTTGCAAAGCTGGTTATTATGTTCGTTTGCGGTCTGACGGCAAACCGAACTTACTACAAACACTGTACAAAGAAAATCAACCTTATCAAGTCAAATGTTGACTCACCAAACATCAACAGGGAGCTTGAAAGCTGCGGAGGAGTCAACCTCGCACTTGCAGTATGCTTTGAAGCTGCATATGTGATTGTATCCTACATTCCGCTGTTCATCAGATTTTAACAACTACTATCGTTATCTTTTCGGAGGACTGAAATGAAAATTACCAAAGCAGTTATTCCTGCGGCAGGATTAGGCACAAGAGTTCTTCCTGCTACAAAAAATATGCCAAAGGAAATGTTCCCCATTGTTGACAAACCTACAATTCAGTACATTGTTGAAGAGGCAGTTCAGGCGGGAATCACAGATATTCTCATTATCACCAACAGAGGCAAGGGACTTATTGAGGACCATTTTGACGCTTCTCCAGAGCTTGAAGCACAGCTTGAAAAGAGCGGCAAGACAGAATTTCTTGAAACCGTAAGGGCAATTTCAAACCTTGCAAACATCACCTTTATCAGACAAAAAGAGATGAAAGGTCTTGGCCACGCAGTACTTAAAGCAAAGTCTTTTGTCGGCAACGAGCCATTTGCGGTTATGTACGGCGACGGCGTTATCGTAAGCAAGACTCCTGCAATCAAGCAGCTTATCGACTGCTACGGTGAATACGGCGAGGGCGTTGTGGGCGTTAAGCTTGTACCCGAAAAGGATATTCACAAGTACGGCTCGTTAAAGGTTGAAAATCTGCACGACAATGTGTTCAAATGCACAGATATGAAGGAAAAGCCGCAAACTAAAGAAGAGGTGCTTTCGCTGTACTCAATCCTTGACAGATGCGTACTTCCTGCCGAGATTTTCGAAATTCTCGAGCGTACAAAGCCCGGCGCAGGCGGTGAGATTCAGCTTACCGACGCAATGCGTGAAATTGCAGTTACAAAGGGTATGACCGCAGTTGAATTTGAAGGCAAGCGTTACGATATGGGAAACAAGTTCGGAATTTTGCAGGCGCAGATTGAAGTAGGTCTTGAACACCCCGAAACCAAGGACCAGCTGAAAGAATACATAAAAGAAATCGCAAAGACATTATAATTACATATTTTATTTTTACAAAAGCAACGAGGCTTCCAAGATACGGAAGCCTCGTTTATATTTGTTTAGAATTACTCAAACGAAATCTGTATCGGCTTATGGTTTTCGTAAATAGTATAGTGAGTAAAGCCTGCTTTTTTAGCTACCTCTGTTCCCTCTTTGATGCCTTTTCCGACAAAATCAACGCTGTGTGAGTCTGTTCCGAGCGTTATGTATTTTCCGCCGAGTTCTCTGAAACGTCTTACAAGCGTTTCGTCGGGGAGTGTTGTTTTCAATTCCTTGAACAAGCCCGAAACATTGATTTCGAGTGCTTTATCATTCTTAATAAGAATTTTAAATATATTGTCAATATCTTCACAAAATACTGAAAGGTCGGGAATTTTTCCCGTTTTCGCCTTAATGTAACGCAGAGGATAAGTAAGATGAGCAAGGCTGTCAAAGTATTCAAATTCTGCCGTTTCTGCAAGTTCGGCAAAGTACAGTTTCAAAATCTCGTCAACATTCACCTTCGTCCAGTCGATAAAATAGAAGTCCTCGAACCCTTTGAGATTATGCACAGAGGCAAGTGTAAAATCGCTTGCGCCGTAGGCTAACGCCCTTTCGGTACAGTCCTTGTCGTGCATAGGCTCTCCAAGCTCAATTCCGCACAACACCTTTAGTCTATCGGCGTATTTTTGCTTTGCAGACAGAGTTTCTGCAATTGACTTCGGGATAAGCCTGTCAAAGCTTCCGTATTCGCAGTTTTCGCCGTCTTTTATCCACGGAGCTTCGCAGTGGTCGGTGATTGCAACAGCATATAAACCGCTTTTTATCGCACTTTCACACATTTCATCAACAGAGTTTTTTGCATCAAAAGAATTATTCGAATGCATATGCAGGTCACATAGTTTCATAAATCCGATACCTCCCAAAAAAATAATAGCATAACAATCAAATTTATGCAAGTTTAGCCTTTACATTAGTCAAAAATGAGTATATAATAGTTAACAATGTATTATTATATCTAATTAAAAGGTTATTGCGGAAATATGCAAGTTCAAAGCATTAATCCTGCATAATCGGGAGGTTATCTTATGAAAGCAATCATTACAGTTATCGGCAAAGACACAGTTGGCATTCTGGCAAAGGTTTCTGACGCCTGCGCACAGGCAGACGTGAACATTGTTGAAGTTACACAGAGCGTTCTTCAGGATATGTTTGCAATGGTTATGCTTGTTGAAATCGACAAATCAAACATCGGTTTTGAGCAGTTAAGAGAAAACCTTGACAAGGTAGGAGAAGCCACAGGCACCAAAATCCACATTATGCACGAAGACATCTTCAACAGTATGCATAAGATTTAAAAAGCGGATTGAAAGGATAGTTTAATAAAATGTTAGAAACAAAAGACATACTTGAAACGATAAATATGATAGACAACGAAAACCTTGACGTAAGGACAATTACTATGGGTATTTCGCTTCTTGACTGTATTGACGAGGATATTGACAAAGCCTGCACAAAGGTTTACGACAAAATCTGCCGTTCGGCAAAGGACCTTGTAAAAACAGGCGAGGATATTCAGAAGGAATACGGTATCCCGATTATCAACAAGAGAATCTCTGTTACTCCTATCGGTATGGTAGCTGCTCCGTGCCAGAGCAAAAAGGTAGTAAAGTTTGCATACGCACTCGACAAAGCGGCTAAAGAGCTTGGCGTAAATTTCGTAGGCGGTTACTCGGCACTCGTTCAGAAGGGTTTTGCAAGCGGCGACTATGCGCTTATTGAGAGCATTCCGCAGGCGTTGAGCGAAACCGACTTTGTCTGCTCGTCCGTAAATATCGGCTCAACAAAAGCAGGTATCAATATGGATGCAGTCAAGATGATGGGTAAAATAGTTAAGCAGACGGCTGAAATTACAGCTGACAGAAACTGCATCGGTGCGGCAAAGCTCGTTGTATTCTGCAACGCTCCCGAGGATAACCCGTTTATGGCAGGTGCATTTCACGGCGTAGGTGAAGCTGATACCGTAATCAACGTCGGCGTATCGGGTCCCGGCGTTGTAAGAGCCGCACTTGCAAAGGGCGGTGCAGGCAAGGACATTACACAGATTGCCGATATGGTAAAGAAAACCGCCTTTAAAATCACACGTATGGGTCAGCTTGTTGCTCAGGAAGCAAGCAAAAGACTCTGCGTACCCTTTGGTATTGTTGACCTTTCACTTGCACCGACTCCCGCAGTCGGCGACAGTGTTGCACATATTCTTGAAGAGATGGGACTTGAGGTCTGCGGCTGTCACGGCACAACCGCCGCTCTTGCACTGCTCAATGACGCTGTCAAGAAGGGCGGCGTTATGGCTTCCTCTCACGTAGGAGGACTCAGCGGTGCTTTCATTCCCGTTACAGAGGATGCAGGTATGATTGACGCTGCGCAGAACGGTTATCTTGACATCACAAAGCTTGAATCGATGACAGCCGTTTGCTCTGTTGGTCTTGATATGATTGTTGTGCCGGGAGATATTACTCCCGAGGTTATTTCGGCAATTATTGCCGATGAAGCAGCTATCGGAATGGTCAACACCAAGACAACAGCCGTTAGACTTATTCCTGCTATCGGAAAGAAAGCCGGTGATGAACTCAACTTTGGCGGACTTCTCGGCAGAGGTCCGGTAATGCCTGTAAGACAGGGCTCGCCCGAAACATTTATCAAGCGCGGAGGAAGAATCCCCGCACCCTTGCAGGCGTTGAAAAACTAACAACTTTTTTCCGGAGGTGTTACTGTTTGGAAAATATGATTAAAAAGATTGTTGACGCTGACAACGAAGCAAAGGCAATGGAGGAAAACGCCCTTAAAGAAAAGGAAGAGCTGTCAAAAAAGATTGATGAGGAAACGAAGAAAATCTATGACAACCATATGAAGGAAGCCCTCGAAATCGTTAAGCGCAACGATTCTTTGGAGGAAAAGAAAGCCGAAAAGCTCTGGGAGGAAATTCAGAACAAACAGAAATCGGCGCATATCAAGCTGCAGTCAGACTACGAGCAAAACTGCGACAAGTGGGTTGACGCAATAGTAAGCCGCACGCTTGAATAATTAAAATATTTTTTATCGGGAGGTGTGTGCAGATTATGTCAAACACTTCTTTCGCCGTTCTGACAAAGGCAAGGGCAAAATTCGGCAAGCGACTTACCGAAAAGGACTACACCGGCTTGCTTGCCTGCCAGAGCGTAGCAGAGGTTATGTCATATTTAAAATCATATACACACTATTCGGCGGCGCTTCGTGACATTAACGAAAGAGATGTTCACAGAGGGCGGCTTGAAGCAATGCTAAGGCAGAATCTTTTCTATGAATTTGATTCGCTTTGCAGGTACGATTCAAGCGTAAGCTCAGGATTTTCTCAATATGTCATCGAAACAATTGAGGTTGAGCAGATTGTAAGATTCTTAATTCTGCTGAACTCAAATTCAACCGAAAAATTTATCTATCAGTTCCCCGCATACTTTTCAAAGCACACGGAAATTGATATTGACAGGCTTGCTAACGCAAAGAACTATGAAGAATTTTTAAAGGTGCTTTCAGACTCTCCGTTTTACGAAATACTCAAGAGCTGTTCGCCCGATGAAAAAGGACGACTTCATATTTCCGAAATTGAAAACAAGCTTTATGATTTTGTTTTTGCAAATCTGCTGAACACAATCAAGAAAAATACAAAAGGCAGAGAAAGACAGGAGCTTACCTCGTTTTTCCTTACCATAAATGATTATAATATTTTTTCGAGGATATTAAGACTTAAAAAGTATTACAATCTCTCCCCCGACGCTATCAAATCAAATCTTCTTCTCAACTACTGCGACATAAGTCCAAAGGCGATTGATATGATGTGCAGGGCGGAATCCTCGGCTGAGGTCTTTTCAATTATGCAGTCAACGCACAACGGAAAGCTGATTGACAAAATCGGCTACGTCTATGCGAGCGACATCAGTCCGAGAGTTAAATACAGACTGGCAAGAAAGAATATGCATTTCTCCAACAACCCGTCTGTAGTTATGCTGTCTTATATGTTTATTTCCGAAATTGAGCTGATGAATGTTGTCAGCCTGATTGAGGGAGTAAGATATAAGCTTGATACTAAATTAATACAGTCATTGCTTATCTACTGATTAAGCTTGACTCTCATAAAGAGGTGATTTTAACTTGGCTGTATCAACCATGCAGGCCGTAAACGTCATCGGCGTTGTTGACGACATTGACGACGTTATTTCGGTTCTTGGTGAATCGGGTGTGTTTCATCCCGACGATGTTCCTGCTTTTTACAGTGACACGAAGAATTTTACACACCTGCAGACAAAAAACATCTACGCTGAACCACTCACCAACCTTAAGGCTTCAATAGGACTTACAAAGCGGAAATTTCCGCTGATTGACGTAAGCGACTTTAACCCGAGCTTTGAGGAAATGGAAATTTTTGCAACTAACACTGCAAAAGAAATTGACGCTCTCGTAGACGACAGGGAGTTTATAACCGAACAGCTTATTGAGGCGAAGGAAAGCCTTAACGACACAAAGCATTTTGTCGGACTCGGCGTTGAAACCGAAAAGCTTCTGACGCTTAAATATCTTAAAACACGTTTCGGCAGACTTCCAAAGGAAAGCTACGAAAAGCTTTCTGCTTACAAGGACAATCCCTATGTTGATTTTACAATATGCACTGAAGATAAATCGCATTACTGGGGCGTTTATTTTGCTCCCGTTGACAGTTGCGATGAAATCGACAGGATTTTTTCGGGACTGTACTTTGAAAAATGCGATGTTTTAGGAGTAAATGACACTCCTAGAGTGCATCTTCAGAAGCTTCAGGAGCTTGTTCCGAAGCTTGAAGCAAAATTAGCGGAATCGCAGAAAAGGCTTGACA
>CAZNUF010000024.1:0-7615 GCA_964576125.1 uncultured Ruminococcus sp.
TGATGTGGCTGATGAACTACATAACAAAAAATTCCCTGACTTCGCCGAATGCGGTCAAGGGAAATGTAAATAAAAGCGACAAGGACGGCACTGCGGTTGTTTCCTCGGGCGAGCATAAAAGGCTCAAATCCTGCTTCCCGTATGGAATTGTAAGCGTTCCGCCGACAGGAGAACGTGCAGTTGTACTTCCTCTTGATGACGGAGAAGTCGGACTCGGCGTGATTGCAAACAGCTCGGAACTTGAAGAGGGCGAGCTTATGCTCTACTCAAAGGGCGGAGCAACAATTGTCCTTAAAAACGACGGCAGGGTGCTGGTAAACGGACAGGAGCTTGCATTATGACGGACGTAAGAATAAAAGACGGCGACGCTGTTGTTGACAGCACCGGCAATTACGAAATGATTTCCGATACCGACGCACTTTTTCAGCGTGCGCAAATATGTATCGGCGCAAAGCTCGGAAGCTTTATTTACGACAGAGAAACAGGCTCCGACATAAGGAGCGTTGATGCGGAAAGCAATCTTGCAAAGGAAAGGGCGGAGCTTATAATCAACGAGGCTCTTGCACATTTTGAAGATACAAGAGCCGTAGTTCTGGAGTACGGCGAAGTTATAAAGCTTACTATCACAATAGGCGGTGAAAGCCGAAATACGGAGGTGCATTTATACGGAAACATATAACGAAATATACCAAAGAATGAAAAACAGATACGAGCAGGAGAGCGAAACGGAAATTGACGAAAAAAGCGATGTTGCAATCAGACTTAAGGTGCTTGCAGGAGAAATCTATAATGCACAGGTAAACTTTGAATGGCTGAAAAATCAGATGTTTGCCGACAGCGCAAGCGGTGAATACCTTGACTACATTGCAGAACAGCGTGGTCTTGAGCGCAAAAAGGCAGTAAAGGCACAGGGGGAAATATTTTTCTTTATTTCACAGCCGGTTGACCACAATATTATTATTCCGATTGGTACGGTTGTAGCTACCGACGACAGCTCTCCCGTAAGGTTTTGTACGACTGAAGAAGGGGAAATTACCGCAGGAAATACGGTTGTGTGCGTTTATGCAGAGGCGGAAAAGCCCGGACGTGCAGGAAATGTCAAAAAAGATAAGGTGACAGTCGGCGTTAGTGTTCCGACGGAAATTGAATCAATAACAAATTCCGTTCCGTTTACAGGCGGCGAGGATGAAGAAACAGATATAGAGTTGCGTGAGCGCATAAGGAGTACATATAAAAATCAGTCGAACGGAACGAACAAGGCGTATTACGAAAAGCTTGCATTATCTGTTGAGGGCGTTGCAAAAGCATCGGCAGTTGCAAGAGTCAGAGGCTCGGGCACGGTTAATATTTATGTGTGTTCAAGCGACGGCGACGTTGACAGTACGGTAATTCAAAAGCTCCAGTCGATTGTCGATAAAGAGCGTGAGCTTAATGTTGACGTCAAGGTGTATAACGCTACAGCCGTAAGCTATAATCTTGATGTAACAATTACGGCTAAGAACGGATATTCGGAGTCAGAGGTAAGGTCGGCTTGCAAAAAAGCGTTTGAAAAATACATCAACTCAATTGCCATTGGCGGCAAGCTTTATCTTTCGGCACTCGGCAAGGCTCTGATTGAAACCGATTGCGTGGAAAACTACGAGTATGATACATCTATGCAAAACGAGACGCTTTCCGTTACACAGCGCTTTAAAGCAGGAACTGCGGAAATTACGGTGGTATGATGGGCAGTTACGATTCAATGAAAGAAAAGCTGAATGCAGTAGGAATTTACAGCATTGACGAAAATTCAAATATATCAAAGGAGCTTTTGGCATATTCCGAGGGGCTTGACAGCCTTTTTGACAGCCTTGATACAATGACAAAGGAATATTTTATCGAAACGGCGGTAGATTTCGGAATTGTGCGCAGGGAAAAATTTCTCGGCAAGGAGCGAGAGGAGTATTCAACCGAAAAACGCAGAGAAATGCTGATGTTGCAGGAACAGAATATGGGCGGTAAATGCACTCCCGACGCTTTTTGCGATGTATTAAGAAGCTTTGGCTTAACAGATTTTACATTTACCGAGTTACCTTCAACCTTTAAGCTGTCAATCACAATTAACGACACGCTGACACAGGAGCAAAAAAAGATAGTGACTGAAAGGATAAATCTTGAATGTCCGCTTCATTTGTCAGTAGCAATTAATTTTTCAGAATAAAATCCGCAAATAAAACTAAACCGCAGGGTGTCATTATGCACTCTGCGGTTTAGTTTTATTTGTGTGATTGTATTATTCGGCAACAAAAGTTCCGCTGTAGTTGTATTTTCCTACGTCACCGAAAAATTGCAAATCAAGCCGGATTTTTTCAGCGTCATTCGGTACGGAATAATCAAAGGTAATCTCTTTCTTTTCTTTCGGCTCAAGGGCGATGAAGTATTCGCCGTTTCCGTTCATAGGAAGATTGTCTGACAGCCAATCAAGAGAAGTGCGATCATCGGCATTCATTGCATCACAATATACATCGGTAAGTGACATATATTCATCGGTTGTGTTTTCAATCTCAAACACATACTTTGTACGGCTGTTGCCTGTTTTGCTTTCGCTCGCAGACTTGTCTTTTTCAACCCTTGCAAGCGTAATCTTGCAGTCGGAAAGCTCCTTTGTTTCGCCGATTTTGTGAGTTTCAACGTCATCAATATATTCGGTATCGGGATAAATTTCCTCGTCAACATAGTAATCATTGCTGTTATAAGAATTGTCACCGATGATATCGGCAATAATGGACTGATTATATGTACAAGCTGAATAAACGCTGATAACTGCGCCTGCAACAATGACAGCGGCAATAAGACAGGTCAGGATAATCGGCAGAGCCTTGCTTTTCTTTTTAGGCACATTGTTGTACAGAGGGGGAGCAGGATATGGAGGAGGAACAGGCATTCTGCCCTGCGGCATATTCGGATATGAATTTGCGTTGTTTACAGGTGGCTGCGGTTGATTATACGGATTAGGATTGCCAAAGCCTGCATTGAAATCGGAAGTGTTCGGCTGATTAATATTTTCAGGCTGAAAATTATTGTTGTATGCTGATGCATTCTCATAGGGATTCGGATTTGTATAAACAGCCTGTTCGGGCATTTTAGTTCCACACATTGCGCAGTATTTGTCGTCGCAGTTAAAACCGCAGTTGGGGCATTTCATAAAATCACTCCTTATTGTGTTAATATGAGTATTACATTTCAAGTATATAATAGAACAATTTACCGCAAAAGTCAACATATATTATTTAAAAATCAAGTAATCATTATAAACCTTGACGGCAATCTTTGTGTATGATAAAATCAATTTATGAAATAACGAAATCACAGATATTTGATTTTTCGGAGAAATAATTATGCTCTATATAACCTGTAGTAAAAATCTGCAATTGGAATTAAAAGCATCAGCAAATTGTGCTTATGAGCTTTTAAAAGAAAATACATATCCGTACTGCGGCGACAAAAATAACTACGATTTTATCGGAACAATAACCGATAACGGATTTAAGGTTAAAATTGCATTAAGCGGTCCGAGGGAGATTTTCAGAACAATTGTAGAGGGCAATTTTCGGGATACAAATGACGGCAACGCCGAGCTTGTCGCAAAGCTCAGATTATCTAATGAAACGCTGAGTTTCATTCTGATTTTTAATTTTGTTATTCTGTTGCTTGCAGTGTGCTTTGCGATTTTTGACGTGACAAAAATAATTATTCCGTTTGTTTTGTTATTTGTTGCAAATGTGGCTTTTATTTTGGTGGAACACTCAAATTTTAATACAACAATTAAGCTTATTCAAAAAGTGCTTAAGATTTAGTTTAATAAAATAAACCACAATTTAGCGCAACGTTGACGTAGGGACGTGTAGGAACCCGTCCCCTACGGAAAGGTTTGTTTGTTACTATAATATCGATATAATTGGTTACGTTTTATAGTAAATAGGGACACGGCACGCCGTGTCCCTACGACTGTAAAGGAAACGTTTGTATTATATCCGTAGGGGACGGCATCCCTGACGTCCCGAAACGTTACCTAAATATCAACTTAAAATTCAGGCAACCGTTTTTATCTAAATGTCCGATTTTTCCATTCGATTTGCCTGCGGTGGCTTCGCCACAAATTATGGTTTATTCAATGAAATCGGTAGCTGTATTATTTTTGATTTTTCTTTTATTGTCATAACCGCTAATTTCTGCCTATTGTATTTGTGAAAAGGCAACAAATATAGCGGCTTGTCATAATAGATTTAGAATAAGGTGTGAATTTTAAAACGGCGGCAAAATATCTGTTGAATTTGACAAAAAGCTGTTGTATAATTATGTATGTAAAAGATTGTTAAAAAATCTACAAAGATAAACACAGCGAAAGGATGAGTACGATGAGAGGACTTTATTCGTCAAAAACAAAAATCCGCCACCAGATATTCACCGAGGTTGCACGCTTTGCATATGAGGGCGGCGACTATTCAAAGTTTGAAAATCTGCCCTACAAGATTATCCCCGGCGAGATTTCTACATATCGTGAAAGTATCTTCCTTGAAAGAGCAATCGTAGGCGAAAGACTCCGCCTTGCAATGGGACTTCCACTGCTCCCTGTTCACGAGCAGGCTCCCGTTTCAACAGGCGTTGAGGAAAGTATGGTTGACGAAAAGTTTTACGCTCCTCCGCTCATCAATATCATAAAATTTGCCTGCCACAGCTGTCCCGAAAAGCGTGTGTTTGTCAGCGACGGCTGTCAGGGCTGTCTTGAGCACCCCTGCACCGAGGTTTGCCCCAAGGGCGCAATTTCAATTCAGCACGGCAAATCGGTAATTGACGACGAAAAATGTATTAAGTGCGGAAAGTGCAAAAGTGCCTGTCCTTACAACGCTATCATCAAGCAGGAGCGTCCCTGTGCCGCCGCCTGCGGAATGAAGGCTATCCACAGCGATGAACACGGCAGAGCAGAAATTGACTATGACAAGTGCGTTTCCTGCGGTATGTGCCTTGTAAGCTGTCCTTTCAGCGCAATTGTTGACAAGAGCCAGATTTTCCAGACTATTATGGCTATTCAGAGCGATACTCCCGTTTATGCGGCTGTTGCCCCTGCTGTTGCAGGTCAGTTTAACGGACTTCCGTCAAGCAAAATCCGCAACGCTTTCAAGGCTCTCGGCTTTGCAGACGTTGTAGAGGTTGCAGTCGGCGCCGACCTTTGTACCGTTGAGGAGGCAAAGGACTTTATGGAGGAGGTTCCTGCAAAACAGCCGTTTATGGCAACTTCGTGCTGTCCTGCGTGGAGTATGATGGCTAAAAAGAACTTCCCGACAATCGCATCAAATATTTCAATGGCGCTCACGCCTATGGTGCTTACGGGCAGACTTACAAAGAAACAGTATCCCGGTTGTAAGGTTGTGTTCATCGGACCGTGCGCCGCTAAAAAGCTTGAAGCAAGCCGCAGAAGTATCCGAAGCGACATTGACTTTGTACTCACCTTTGAAGAGGTTGCAGGTATGTTCTCGGCTAAAGAGGTTGACTTTGCAGCTCTCCCCGAGGACGAAGAAAAGCTTTCGTTCTCAAGTGCCGACGGCAGAGGCTTTGCAGTAAGCGGCGGTGTTGCAAAGGCAGTTGTAAACGCAATTTCAAAGCTCAACCCCGAATGCGAGGTAAAGGTTGCCAACGCACAGGGACTTGACGAGTGCGCAAAGCTGTTGAGAATGGCAAAGGCTGGAAAGTACAACGGCTATCTGCTCGAGGGTATGGCTTGCCCCGGCGGATGCGTTGCAGGCGCAGGAACAATCAACGTTCCCGACAAGTCGGCAATGGAAGTGCTCAAGAGCAAGAAAGAAACAAAATTCGAAGGCTCTGTTGATACTCCGTTCATCAGCGCACTTTCAACGCTTGAAAATATGTACCACGAGTTTGACTACAAGAACGATAACACATAATTTTACAAAAATTCAGCAACAATAACAACGGCAGGAACTGCAAATTGCAATTCCTGCCGTTTCTTTACTTTTCGCTGTTTTCACAACCGCCGCCGCACTTTCCCGAGTACGGACAGCCGCTGCATTTTGTACAGCATTTTTTCTTTTTCCTGATAATTGAGTATATGCACAGTCCTACAAGGAGCAGTGCTACTGCGCCGATTATGATGTCGGCAATCGGTATTCCGAAAATCATTTACATCATTCCTATGTTCATAATGAGTGTGCCGAACTGGTAAACAAGCGCAGACGCAAGCCACGCAACGAAAATCTGATAAACAATCGTTACAGACGTCCATTTTGCACTGCCCATTTCTTTTCGGATTGCAGAAAGAGCGGCAACACAGGGTGTGTAGAGCAGAACGAAAACGAGGAAAGAGAAAGCCGAAAGCGGAGAAAATGCGCCGGCAAGGCTTGCTCCGGGGTAGAGAACCGCAAGGGTTGACGCTACGCTTTCCTTTGCGGCAATGCCCGTAACGAGCGATACCGAGGCTCTCCAGTCGCCGAAGCCGCAGATTGAAAATACCGGAGCGATGAACTTGCCGATTGACGCAAGCATACTTTCGTCGGGTGAAACCATCTGCATTGAGAAATTAAAACTCTGCAAGAACCAGATAAGGATTGACGCTCCCAAAAGCACAGTTCCTGCTCTTACAAGGAAGTCCTTGAGTCTGTCCCAGACGTGAAGCCAAAGGCTCTTCGGCGAGGGCATACGGTAGGGAGGAAGCTCCATAACAAACGGAGCATTTTTGCCCTTTAAAATCGTACTCTTGAACAGCAGAGCCGTAAGTACGCCGACAACCATTCCGAGAATGTAGATTCCGAAAATTACAAGCGGACCGCAGTCGGGGAAGAAGTACGAGATAAACAGCAGATAAACGGGCATTTTTGCCGAGCAGGACATAAACGGAGTGATGAGAATTGTAAGCCGTTTGTCCTTTTGATTTTCAAGCGTTCTTGTTGCCAGGACTGCCGGAACAGTACAGCCGAAGCCCATAAGCATAGGCACAAACGCTCTGCCCGAAAGTCCTATGTAGCGTAACAGCTTATCCATAATGAACGCCGCTCGTGACATATATCCGCTGTCCTCGAGCAGTGACAGCAGGGTGAACAACAGCATAATCTGCGGTAAAAAAGATATTACCGAGCCTACGCCTGCGATTATTCCGTCAATCACAAGGCTTTGCGCCCACTCGGATGCGTTTACCGAAACGAGGAACGACTGTAATCCTCCGCCGAGCAAGTCGGTTATAAGATACGTTGCACCGTCACGCAACAGTGTGCCCGGTGTGCCGAAGGTGACCGCAAACACCATAAGCATAACGATTAAGAAGAACGGCAGTGCAAAAAATCTGTTTGTGACAACCTTGTCGATTTTGTCCGATACGCTTAAATAGTCGGCAGGCCGCTTTCGTGTGACCGCCTTTTGCGTAATCGAGCATATGTATTTGTACCGTTCGTCGGCAATAATCATCTCACGGTCAACATTTTTTGATGTGTGAATTTCGTCAACGTGCAGATTGATATGCGCCTTTTGCTTGTCGGTGAAATTGTAGTGATTCCACGTTACCTTGTCGCCCTCAAAAAGCTTTACAGCCGTCCAGCGTTTGCGGTGGTAGCTGTGCTGTTTTATG